>JAQRMX010000046.1 GCA_028599125.1 Alphaproteobacteria bacterium
ACTCAGCTCTGATCAAGTCGCTAGTCTGAACACACTTTCAGGGCTCAGCTCTGATCAAGTCGCTAGTCTGAACACACGTTCAGGGCTCAGAAGTGAACAAATCACTAACCTGAGGAGGTTCTCAGAACTCAGCACTGATCAAATCACTAACCTGAGAAATCTTGGTGGAGACGTTTTTTTCGGAAACCTGCAAGCCCTCTCTAACCAAACCGGAAAACTGCAAGGTCTTTCAAACATGTTTGAAGATTTGAAATACAGCGCAGACAATAAAGGAAATCTGGAGGATCTTGTGAATGAAAAGAGGGCTCTTATCAGTTTAGCACGCGCCACCAAAGAAACCGGCTATATTACTAAATTGATAGAACTGATAACTCATGCGGATAATATCATTGCGGTAAGTGATCAGAAGGATAAGCTTCTGGTGCTTGCCGGGAAAAAAGATAGTCTTGTGAATGTTGCTGAAATGGAACCTAAGTTTGATCCTTCTATTGATAGCTTTTCTTTGGGAAAGTCTGCTAAAGCCGATGGGGAAGGAAGTGTGGCTATTGGTAGAAACGCGAAAGTGCTTAGTGTTGCAGGAAATTCCGCTGCCTTTGGAAAAAATTCTCTTGCAACCGAGCCGAATGTCATTTCTGTAGGAAGAGTAGGTAACCTGCGTCGTATCGTTAATGTTGCTGATGCGACAGGAAATAAGGATGCAGCAAATCTGGGGCAGCTGGATGAACGCTCCCGAATTGAAGGTGATGGCCAGGATGCAGAGCTTGATGTTTCATTGTCATCTGTTTTAAATTCTGCCTCCCTTAAACTTGGAGAAAAAGACGCCTCGATTATCATCGGAAATGAGAAAACCCAAGTGTTCAATTCCAACCTTGGAACCAAAACGACGTCTTTATCTAGTCTTAATGATAACGGTATCACGTCCATTGAATTAACCGGACAGGCTCGGAGTGATGCGTATGTAACGTTTTCCCGCACAGGGGCGATAGCGGACCAAGCTGCATATAATAGATATAAAACGGGTACCGCTACTCTTAAGGTAAAAAGAACAAAGGATGCCTCTGGTAATTACGTCTATCATTATACCAATGCCGTTAGAGTCGGGGGTATAGAAGATCCTACAGCTGATGATCATGCCGTTAATTATCGGGTTCATAGAATAGCTCACCAGGAGAATAAAGAGCTAATAGAAGCAAACATAGATGAGATAAGTGCAAACGGCAGCAGAATAATGGGAAACACAGAGAAAATAACGGGAAACACAGAGAAAATAGAGACAAACGAAACAGCTATAAGTGGAGCGAATGTAAGAATAGATGGAGCGAATGAAAAAATACAAACAAACAAATATAATATAACGAAAAACGAAACAGCTATAATTGCAGCGAATGTAAGAATAGATGGAGCGAATGAAAAAATACAAACAAACAAATATAATATAACGAAAAACGAAACAGCTATAATTGCAGCGAATGTAAGAATAGATGGAAACAAAGAAAGCATAGAAACCTTGGTCGATAGATTCAAAAGAGAAAGTTTCAAAAGAAAAGAAGTTGATAGAGAAACATTCTCAGGTATAGCCTCTCTTGCTGCAATGAGTAATATTCCTGCTTTTACTGGAGACAACAGGAAAGCGTTGGGTCTTGCCTTTGGATCATACAATGGCTATATGTCTCTTGCTGCAGGTGCCTCTTTCAGGTTAAAAGATAATTTTAATATGAAGGTTTCCCTTGCTCATAGTTTGGATGAAGACACGCTTGTTGCAGGTTTTGGTGTATCTTATAGCTGGTAAGAATATCTGAAGCCTTTATCTTTCGCCCTCCCTCTGGAGAGGGTGGCACGTGTCCCTTTCAGGAAAAATTCCTGAAAGGGATTTCGTGTCTTTAATTTGAAATCATCGGTATATTTCACGAAAATTCCGGCCTTCATGAGGACCGTGACGTCATTTGACAGAGAAAAAACAGGCTGGTGAACAGAAATGATTTCAAGGACATTTCAAAACGGTCTGATCGGAGCATTTCCAGAGCGCAGGATGCGGCGAAGCAGGCAATTTCCCTGGCTGCGGCGTCTTCTACAGGAAGTATCTCTGTCTGTCAATGATCTTATCTGGCCTGTTTTTATCATTGAGGAGCATCTCACAGATCAGGAAATTCCGGCGATGCCCGGCGTTCGGCGTTTCTCAATTGATCAACTTGTACACGCTGCAAGAGAGGCAGCGGCTCTCGGTATTCCGTGCATTGCTCCCTTTCCTTTCACAGCCTCCTCTCATAGAACTGAAAGAGGAGAGGAAAGCCTCAATCCTAATAATCTGATTTGTTGCGCAATCCGCGCAATCAAGGAATCTGTTCCCAACATCGGCATCATGAGTGATGTGGCATTGGATATTTATACAAGCCATGGTCATGACGGAGTTGTAGATGGGAAGCGTATCCTTAACGACCAGACAGTTGAGATCCTCTGCCAACAAGCGATTAATCAGGCTTCTGCAGGCGCTGATCTCATTGCACCTTCTGATATGATGGACGGGCGTATCGGCGCAATTCGATGCGAACTGGATCGTAATGGCTTTCAGGATGTGCTTATTGTATCTTATGCGGTCAAATATGCCTCAGCTTTCTATAGCCCCTTTCGTAATGCGGTTGGCTCAAATGATTGTCTGAAAGGCAATAAGCGGACATACCAGATGAATTCTGCTAATTCCGATGAGGCACTTCATGAAGCTTCACTTGATCTGGCAGAGGGTGCAGACATAATTATGGTCAAACCTGGTATGCCCTGTCTTGACATTTGTTGGAGACTAAAAGATGCCTTTGGTATGCCAACTTTTGCCTATCAGACTTCCGGTGAATACGCAATGATCCAAGCGGCTGCCTGCGAGTCGTGGATTGATCTGGACCCTGTAGTAATGGAAAGCTTGCTCGCCTTCAAGCGCGCAGGGTGTGATGCTATCCTGACCTATTTTGCTCCGATAGCAGCTCAAATTCTCCGGGAACAAACCAGACAGGACTAGCATTTGATTTCGATAATTTCTGAACCGGAAGCCTGCGTTTTTGCTGACGCACTTTCCCTGAAATTCATAAATCTCTGAAACCAACGGTAAGTTTCCTCTACCGAAATCATAGTTTTCAGATTCCTTGATACAGATTTTCTCTAACCGGAAGAACAACTAGGATTGTTCACTTCTTTTTTTTTGCTCTTCTCTTCTTCTCACAAATCCTTCCAGTCCATTTTTTAATATGAGCGTCAGACAATGAAATTAAAACTCCTTAGCGGAGAAATAATAAAAAATATAATACAGCTTGCCATTTTGAGAGTCATATCCACTCTCTTATCCGTAAGGACAGAAATCATACGATGATCAACAGGGTTCTTGTCTGCGCATACAATCCGGGACACTTAAAGCAAAAAACGCCCATGACAATTCAAATACATTACCAGGTGAAATAGGAAAAATCGCAAAAGGAAGGTGATTTTTCCTAGAGCGCGATTGCTTCATTTACAGAAATAGACGGTATTCCCAGCTTGTGACATACAAAATAAAGCATTGGAGAGTTGGCGTCGGTACAGCGCGAAAAACAAGAAACACGGGAAACTCATCAGAATACAAATTCTTTCATAAGGCAAGCCTTTGAATAAAAAACGCTCCGTTTGGCTGGGTAATTCGGTCTCTGACCCTTCCTATTGAATGATTTCCCTGAAGTACCCTTTCCTTTAAGAAAGGACAGCCCTCACCCTCTTGAAAAGAGATAAAAAACTAGCATTACACCAATATGTAAAAATTAAAAACATAGACTCCCAAATTTTCTGAGGACAGAGAACCGGGTCTAAAGAGCAAAAATTGTATAATCAAAAAGATAAAAAAAGTATCAGTAGGAGGAAACAAATCGGCAAGCAGAAACCTTATGGGATTCAGAAAAACCGCAGCACACTCCTCTCCCTCATTACATGCTTATAAACGAAATGGCTTATTGGGCAAGATAACTCATGTTTACAAACGAAACAAAAGCGAGAAATCTGTCTTCTTGTGTAAGTTATTTCCTCTCACGATGAAGTTCAAGCTATCTACAGAGCTCCCGCGCGTCCAGAAATAGGGCAAAAATAACGCATCCCGTACCATTGAAGTGAAACAGATGATTCTACAAACCCTGTTACAAAAAAACAAGATAAAATCTTATTAAAATCTTAAAAACGGAACAAGCTGACCTCCGAAGCTCCTGGCACGAGCGGAAAAAATGGGCAGGACAAGGAGAATCTGGTGCCGGCAGAGGGACTCGAACCCCCGACATCTTGATTACAAATCAAGTGCTCTACCAGCTGAGCTATGCCGGCATCCCCAAAATACCCTCCTCCTCCTCCTGTCTTCATCTCCCTCTCTAAGGTATGTAGAAAGCACCAGGAAAAGAGGTAGAAACTGTATTATCATCTCCCCTTTCAGGTCCAGTCGAATCCAGCAACCGACCAAGAAAACTCAAAAAACCAACATTTCTCTCTACAATCACAAGGCAGAACAGAGAGAGAGAGGCAAAAAGCAGAAACACACAAATCCAGATCCAAAAACCTCATAATCACCCGGTTCATAACAAAAGGACAAACCATAAAACACATCAACAACTGCCCTTTTCTCTTTAAACACAAAAGGTAACCTGTTTTAGTCATACTGCACAGAAATTATTAGCAAATGGAAATAAACATTAATCCTTCATGAGATGTGATATACTGATATTCTTATGCACTATTCTGAACGCAATCTATGGGATCGTCTCAAAGTAAGCTCCTCATATAGCAATCAGAAGAAAAAGCCCCTCACCCCAGGTACACTGAAATCAGGAATATGAAAGATAATTTTCTCTCTGTCCCTCAAAAACAAAAGAAATTTCAAAAATTCGCCTTTGTTGCCAATCAAACCCAAGAGGCACAGGAAGCCTATCATCGCCTTGAAGAATACCACAACAATGGTAATTTTGGCATTGAAGACGCAGATGCCATCATTGTACTCGGCGGCGATGGACTCATGCTACGCACCGCTCATCAGCTTCTTAAAAGCAAAAAATGGATGAAACCCATATACGGGATGCATTGCGGTTCAATCGGCTTCCTGATGAACGAATTAAATGAAGACAACTTACCCGAGAGGTTGCAAAAAGCAGAACTTTCAAAAATTCACCCCTTGGTCATGACCACAAAAGATACGGAAAGTAAAAAACATACGGCATTGGCTATCAATGAAATCTCAATGATTCGGCAAACATCCCAGGCCGGAAAGCTTCGCATCACCGTAAATGGTCAAACACGTATGGAAGAGTTGATTTGCGATGGGCTCCTCGTTGCCACACCGGCCGGCAGTACGGCCTATAATCTTTCAGCACAGGGACCAATCCTCCCCATAACAAGCCCTCTTTTGGCCCTGACTCCTCTCAATCCATTCCGCCCTCGACGCTGGCGCGGGGCCTTGTTATCGAATCAGGCACATATCCGGATTGATGTCATTGAACCAGAAAACAGAGCAGTAAGTGCATCTGCCGACCACACCCAGATATCTAATGTCATATCAATTGAAATAGAGGAAAATAAGTCCTGTTCAGTCTCTATCCTGTTTGATCCGGGACATAATCTCGACGAACGCATCCTCCGTGAACAATTTGATTGTTCAAAATAGGCCTCCACAAAACAGAAGAAAGAATACAAAGCGCTCCCCTCTCTTTCAGCAGGAAACAGAATGATTGTTCAAAACAAATTTAAAGTCTTTATGTACATAATAACTCCCAGATGAGCACAAAATTCCAGTCTGTACGGTTAAACATACAGTGAGGCACTTGCCATGAACAAGATCCTCCTTGATCATACCAGCTTCCTTGTCGTGGATAATAATTTACACATGCGCAGGCTTGTACGTTCATTGCTGCATGGATTCGGTTCACGTCAAGTCTATGAGGCAGAGGACGGAGCCGTGGGCCTTGAATCGATAGAATCCTATGAACCCGATGTCATCATTACGGATTTAATTATGCCAATCCTAGATGGCTTTGAGCTTATTCGAGTCATCCGTAATTCATCAAATCAAAAAATATCAGGCACCCCGATCATTATATTAACTAGCCATACAGAAAAACAGCGTGTCATACAGGCACGCGACACAGGAGCCAACAGCTTTCTTGCTAAACCAATTTCAGCAAAGGCACTTTACGACAGAATTTATTACATCATCAAAAATCAACAGAAACCTCTGAAGAACGAAGAAATAAACCTTAAAGAAGAGGAAAAAGAAGAAAATTATGACCCATAACGGCCCTTTCCTCCGCATCACGGGATATGTTGGCCTGAGATAGCCTGATACAGATAAGAACGGCAAAAGATTGCTAGAGAATCAAATAATCTCAACCCGCAGAAATTCAGGGCAGATTCAGGAAATTCACCACGCCCTGTTTGAATATTTTATCCCCGACCGTTCTCATATGATCGCGATTGGGAACATCAAGGCGTTCAGCAGAAAAAAAACTCTCGACAAGAGGCGCTACAGGACCAGCCAGTTCGTCTTCTGTGCCAACGGCAACCATAACTGGCACCCGCAAGCTCATCAAATCCTCACGCTTCACAGGGGGATAGCCGGAACGTGCACACATCGCCAAAGCTTTCAGATCATTTTTATTTGCATCGGCAAATGCGCGAAATGCACGCCCATAAGGAGTGGGAATCAAGGCTGGATCATGTGACTCAAGGCCGGAAACAATCTCATCCATGTGTTGTGAACCTTCCAGAAAATTGCTCCCGACACCCCCAAGTACCATGCGCCGCACGCGCCTGGGGTAATAAAGAGCAAGAAAAAAAACAACCCAACTGCCCATTGAATAGCCCAGTACGTCCGCTTTTTCAATCTTGAGATGATCAAGAAGACGGCACGCGTCTCCAGCCATAAGAGCAGGTCCATAATCTTCCGGATCGTAAAATTTTTTGCTTCTCCCATGTCCCCGATTGTCCAAGGAAATCACACGATGCCCTGTACGGGAAAGCAGATCAACCCAACCAGGTTCAACCCAATTGACCCGAGCCGAGGAAGCAAACCCATGAACAAGCAAAACAGGGTGCCCTTCTCCCTGATCCAGATAGGCAATCTCAACCCCATCAGAAGAAAATCGTTCCATTTTTTCCTACAAAAAACAAACATGATAAACCACAGGATGTACACGTTATAAAAAAGTACGTAAACTAAGAAGCTTAGTAAATAAGAAAACAGTTTAACGGAATAGGCAGATGTCTGATACACTTATACCACATTTTCATAATGGCGCAGGCCGGGCTTCAATCCGGATCGGGGCTGAGAAATTTCAATGTATTGGTGCGCCTCCACCTTTTGATCATCCGCATATTTTTCTGAACATGGGGAAGAAAAAAGAAATTATCTGCCCCTACTGTTCAACGAGATACCAGCATGACCCGGCACTTAGTGAATATGAGTCTGATCCTCCCGAATCCTACTATGTGCCGTAGGATTAGAAAGGACAAGCCGCACGCTAGAAGATAAATAACTCGGTTCAAATCATGAAAAAAAGTGCCCCCGTTCTCATTGCAGGAGCAGGAATTGCCGGTCTTACTCTTGCCTTGGCTCTGGCGCGTCGGAAAATTCCTAGCCATATCCTGGAAGCCAAGCCAGAACAAATCCCACAAGGAAACGGCATCCAACTTTCTCCTAATGCCACGCGTATCCTGATTGATTTGGGAATGAGGGTCCTGCTTGAGCCTGTTGTAAAAAGGCCTGAGTCTATTATCATACGTTCCGGAAGACATGGCCGTATTCTTAGAGAACTCCCCCTGGGTCAGGATATTGAAAAACGTTACGGCGCCCCTTATTTCGTGATTCACCGCTCCGATTTATACAGAAAAATTAAAAAAGCCCTCCAAAACCATAGTAACCTTGCGGATGTGACTTATGATGCCAAAGTCAAATATTTTCAACAAAACGAAAATGGCATTGATGCAATAACAACAAACAGGAAAGTCTACCATGGATGTGCACTCATCGGCGCTGATGGCATACACTCCGGTATCCGCAGCAATATGCGTGAGCAAGAGTATCTTGATTTTTCTGGTTATATCGCATGGCGCAGCCTGATCAATAATACTTCACTGCTTTCTGCCCCTTTCAGAAAAAACAGCATAAGTCTCTGGCTCGGTGATAAAAGCCATATTGTACACTACCCGCTGCACAAAAAAATCAACATCGTCTTTGTCACGACAGGAAACCTTGAAGGAAAAAGCACACATTCCGATGAATTATGCCCTATTTTCAGGAACTGGCATCCAAATGTGAATGATTTTCTCGCAAACGTTCATGTATGGCAACGCTGGCCTTTGTTCAGTATTCGTACGCCGGAGGATAGGCCTTGGTGCGAAGGAAAGGTGCTTCTCATCGGCGATGCGGCACATCCCATCCTCCCCTTCCTGTCTCAAGGCGGTGCGATGGCAATTGAGGATGCAGTAACACTCTCAGCGTGCATGGCACAAGCAGACGGAGATTTTGCCTCAGCATTCAAGCAATTTGAAAATCTACGATCACCTCGCGTCACAAAGATTCAAAAGCAGTCTAAATTACAAGGATTTTATTGTCATCTGCCACGACCCCTTTCCTTTTTTCGCGATTCATTCATTCGCCTCAACAGCGTAAACAGCGGTCTCTCACGCTATGAATGGATCTATTCCGGTCAGCCTCCTGTTAAATAATCCGAAAGTCCAAAAGAGAGAACCTTTCTCTCTAAAAGACAACAATATCCGGATTGCTGCATTTTTTACCCTTTTCTTCAGGTTCCACGTGAATCAGTATACGTATGTTCGGGAGCCTTTCGCACAGCATATGCTCCACGCGATCACAAATAGCGTGGCTCTCCGATACAGTCATAGAACCGGGCAGAACCATGTGAAACTCAACAAAGATAGCAGACCCGGCAGAACGGGTTTTTAAATCATGGACCTCCAAGGCTCCTACAGCGCTCTCGCAAATAACTTCCCAAATCTCATCCTTAATCTCATCAGAAGCCGCTCTGTCCATCAAAGAACCAAGCGAATCCCATGTGACATGCAAACCTTGTAAAAAGATATGCAGCGCTATACCGGCAGCAATTAGCGAGTCAAGAAAAGTCCAACCGGTTATAAAAATAAGGACAAGCCCGGAGAAGACACCCAAAGAAGTTAATACGTCCACAAAAAGATGACGCGCATCTGCTTGAAGCGCAGGAGAAGAAGAGCTTCGAGCAAAACGAGTAAGAAAAGAGCACCAGAACATGTTAATAAGAAAGCCAATAACACTAAGGGCTATGCCCCAAAAAGAGACGTCAACTTCATGTGAACCCCAGAACAATGCCGTGAAAGATTCGTGCAAAATGAAAAGGGCTGTAAAAAGGATCAGGATCCCCTCAAGGACAGAAGAAAAATATTCCACCTTGTGGTGACCAAAAGGATGCTCTGCATCAGCAGGCTTTGATGAAATGCTCACAGCCCATAAAGCAACACACGCTGTAATAATATTGACCAGAGATTCCATCGCATCGGACAACAGAGCAACAGAACCAGTTAGAATGTAAGCACAATACTTGATTAGCATAACAACAATCGCAATAACGATTGAATTGATCGCTACATAAAAAATCTTCCTGGGCTGCAGCGCCATAGACGAAATCAACTCTCACCCCCGGTTAAAATAGAGCCATCTTCTAAAAGAGGACCCTTTTCATAGAAAATGAGGAAGCTTCAAATAACTGGTCCATTGAAAGAAGCAGAAATGAGCTCATACCATGCCTCCATTGTTGCATCTCAAGACCATTTCGTACAAAAAACTAACCATTTTCGGCCAGAAAAAACGATAAGACTCTTACTCTGATCAGTCACAGTGATACAAAAATCCTCTTTCTGCAACAGACCGTCTCATATATGAATGTTATCCTGTGGTTCCCGATCAAAAACAAGGAAGAAATACAAAAACAGTAACAGAAAGATAGAGAAATTCAATTTCTAAAAACATTTTGATACTGAAACCCTTCCCCTTAATATTCGTCGTCTGGTTCAGAAAAGAATCACCCCGGAAAACTGGTCTCCCTTTACCCAAAAACCGCCCAGAACAGCATTTTTTCGCCTGAAATCTTTTTCCTGGATCAGGATTGTCTACAAAATCAATCAGACTGATAAAATTAAACGAGTAAAATAAACTTTGCCTCTTGAATAACAGAAAGTTCTTTAAAAAGCGCAGGAAAAAATTGACAGCAGCTCAATTTCCTGATTTGATGATCGTCATATCCATAACTAAGGATGGAATATTATCCGGAAAAGATATTCACCTTCCAGAGAACAAGCGCACAGAGATCAAAGAGACGGCTGAAAATTTCTTCCCACCTCTTTTGTTGAAAACAGGACATAAAGCAAACTGTCCTCATTGGTTGTCTCAGCGCGCACCGGGCATTAAAAAACATCCTACAGAGATTAACCGCCTCTTGCTAAAGCAGCCTATCGTGAGTTTCTCAAGGAAAATATAAGCCGGAATAACTGTCCCCTCACTAAGGATCCGAAACTCTGCACCCCCATCTCTGGAAAGATTTATTGCCGAAACAGATAGAGACAACAGCTTCCTCACCTTCCCAGAAGGAATAAAAGTGAAAGACTCCTCACCCTACACCTCTCGTACCAACAACATGGAAAGCGGAACCAATAAGAATCAGGGATACCCTGAATCTATATGAATCAGACAATTTCAGCCGCATTTATCAGGCTGCCTTCTCTTTCAATATAAAAAGAAACAACAAGCCCAGCGATAGAATTGAGGAAGCTTTATTCATACCCTCAGTTAACGAAAAACGACCGGCTCCCTTTATAATTTCATTATTAATGAAGCCCACATTTTCAAGAAATATTACCCCTACCCGGCAGAATTTTTTGCAAACCAATAAACAAAGCCAAAATCTACCTTCAACTCTGCATATCTTGAGAAAATCTCCCCCTTTTGTAGTTATCAAGAGCGATTCAACAACAAAAAAATATTTTCTGTATCAATTTTTCTGTATCAAGATATTTATTCAAGTTTCGTATCTTACTGTTTTGAACTCTGTTTTGTAGACGCCGGAAAAGAGAGCCTTTTTGAAAAGGATTTGAAAAAGAATTATCATTTTTATGTTTATCTCTTGCATTGATATTTTCTCATATGCTACTGAAATCCTTATTGTTGGAAGCAGACTTCATCGTAACATGTTTTTGATTTCGTTTGCATAGTTCCATCGTTTTTGTCCTGTTATGTGTGATCTTGATTCTTCTCCTGGACTTGCGCTTCACGCCTTGTCCTGAGTCTGGGGTTTGCTTTCACGCATTTCTCCTCGTCTAAGCAGGAGCGATTTATATGATTGAAATTGAATCGTTGACCCGTCTTTATGGTCCACTGGCAGCCGTGGACAAAGTAAGCTTTTCGGTTCGAAAGGGTGAAATCGTCTCTCTTCTTGGCCATAATGGTGCTGGAAAAAGCACAATTATGAAAATGCTGACCGGTTATCTCGAACCAACAAGTGGGACCATTCATGTTTCTGGGATGGAAATAGGCGAGAAAACGCGAACCATACAAAAAAAAATAGGCTATCTCCCTGAAAATTGTCCTCTTTGGCCTGAAATGACCGTCATTGATTATCTCGTTTATCAGGGATCATTACGTGGTGTCCCCTCCGATAAGCTTGATTCAGCTGTCGCACGCGCAATCAGCAGAACCACTCTGAAGAAAAAAGCCACAGAGCGGATTGAGACGCTTTCGCGGGGCTATCGACAACGCGTTGGCGTTGCTCAGGCGATCCTGCACGATCCTGAAATTATCATCCTTGATGAACCGACTAATGGTCTGGACCCCACCCAAGTTCGGAGCATGCGTTCGCTGATCAAAGAGCTTGCCGAGCATGCAACTCTTATCATCTCAACCCACATCCTCCAGGAAGTACGTGCCGTTTGTGAGCGCGTCCTGATTATGCGGAGTGGCAAGCTTGTTCTTGACCTTGATCTCAAAGAGATTGAATCAGATACGAAATGTACGTTCAAGCTTACAACAGACCGTGATTTCTCTGAAATGCTCAGAAAACTTGAAGGAATCAGTATGGTGCAGATTACAGATCGGAAAGATAGCCGCATCATCCATCAATTTGATGCTGACAGAGATTTTATCCCTTCAGTAACAAAAGCCGTTCATGAAGACGGCGCGTTGCTCTACGGGCTTGAAGCACAACAACGTGACCTGGAAGCTATATTTGCTGAAGTGAACGAGGAGAACAGTCATGCTGCGTGAGATATTTGTCACAGCACGCAAGGAATTCAGGAGCTTCTTCGCATCTCCGGCAGCTTACATTTTTCTGGGAGGCTTCCTTGCAATCACACTGTTTACATTTTTCTGGATAGAATCATTTTTCATTCGCAACATTGCCGATATGCGTCCAATGTTTACGTGGATGCCTGTCCTCACAATCTTTTTGGCCGGTGCCTTGACTATGCGTTCTTGGGCAGAAGAACGGCGCGCAGGTACGCTTGAAACATTGATGACTTCACCAGCTCACCTTCTAAGCCTTGTGCTTGGAAAATTTCTTGCCATTGAAGGACTTGTCGCTCTAGCACTTCTCCTTACCCTTCCCTTATCAGTAACTGTTGGTATGCTCGGCGACCTTGATTTTGGTCCTGTTCTTGGCGGATATGTTGCTACATTATGTGTTGCCGCCTCCTACGTAGCTATTGGTCTTTTCGTAAGTGCGAGAACGGACAATGCCGTTGTTTCTCTTATTATCACCGTGATGGCTGCATCTGCTCTCTATATCATTGGCGCGCGTCCGCTTACAGATCTTGTTGACCGAGATACCGCAGAACTCATGGCAGCGATTGGTGCCGGGTCAAGGTTTAATGCGATCACACGGGGTGTTCTTGATCTGCGTGATATTTATTATTATCTCTCACTCGTTGGGGTTTTCCTTTCATTGAATGTCTTCCAGCTTCACCGGCTGCGTTGGGCAAATAATCCCCAAAGGCGACAACACAGAATCGTTTCCACTATTACACTGCTTGTGGTTGCCAATTTATTGCTTGCAAATATCTGGATGAAATTTGTAACACAAGCTCGTTCCGACTTGACAGCAAGCAGTCGATATACGCTCTCTGATTCAACGCTTACAACTTTGCGCGAAATTGAAGAACCACTCCTGATAAGGGGATATTTCTCAAGTCAGACTCACCCCCTTCTTGCGCCACTCGTTCCTCAGATTCGGGACCTTCTGGTGGAATATAAGGTCGGAAGCGGTAAGAAATTACGTGTGGAATTTGTTAACCCTACAGAAAACTTAGAAGCTGAAAAATCAGCTGCCGAAGCCGGTATCGAGCCAACGCCTTTCCAGATCGCCAGCCGTTACAAATCTTCTATTGTCAGTTCCTATTTTGATATCCTTATCTCCTATGGAGATGAACGTCATATCCTTAATTTCCGGGACCTGATTGATGTAAAAAGCAGTGGGGCCGAAAAATTTGAGGTAGGGCTAGCCAATCCTGAATATACACTTACTTCGGCGATCCGAAAAATTATGCAGGCTTATCAATCAGGTGCTGATCCCTTCGCGTCAGCTAGGGATGGTGTGAAATTTCATGCTTATATCTCCCCTCTCGAAAAAATGCCGAAAGATGTCATTGCGATCCGTAATACTCTAATCGCAACCCTTGAAAAGATCGCGACTAAAAAGAAATTCACTTATTTCATTGAGGACCCGGATAAGAATGATGGAGCTTTGGCCAAATATTTGTCTGCTACTTACGGACTTTCTCCTCAGATTTCTACAATTCTAAATCCTGAGCCATTCTGGTTTTCACTGAGAGTTGAGGGGAATGGACGCGATATTCCCGTTGTCCTGCCTGAATCTGGTGAACTTGATGAAGAAATTTTTCGTAAGGCA
>JAQRMX010000047.1 GCA_028599125.1 Alphaproteobacteria bacterium
TTTCTGTTCTTGAGCCCCGTATGCTTTCGGTACAGGTCTGGGATCGTTCTCAAGTGAATGCGGTCGTTCGTGCCATTGGAGAATCGAATCTAGGATTGAACCCGATGGTTGAAGGGACATCTCTTCGTATTCCTATTCCTGAGCTTAACGAAGAGCGTCGTCGGGAGCTTGCCAAAGTTGCTCACAAATATTCGGAACAGGCACGAATTGCCGTCCGCAATGTGCGTCGTGAAGCGATGGATCGTCTCAAGCGCATGGACAAAGAAGAGCGCATGAGCCAGGATGAAAACAGATTTTGTTCAGATGACGTCCAGAAATTAACTGATGGAATGATTAAAGAGATTGATGAGCTTCTGAATACGAAAGAAGCAGAGATCATGCAGTTTTGAAGTTTCAGATTTTCTGATTCCCGCTCTCCGTAAGTTAACTGATCAAATGATTAAGGAGAGTGATGAAATTTCTGACAGAGGAACGAAAAAGTGATTATGCGATTTTCAGATTTTTCCTCTCTTTCTCTCTGCCAATTGATTGATAAGCTTTTTGATAGAGGAACGCCTCAGATAGTTTACAGTTTTGAGGTTTCGTGTTTTCTGGATTGTGCGGAAAAGGGGAGGAAGGGTTGAACAAGGAATCCTTGTCCATGCCGCACCATGTTGCCATCATTATGGATGGGAATGGTCGCTGGGCGCAACGGCGTGGTTTATCCCGCGTTGAGGGTCATCTACGTGGTGTGAGTACTTTGCGACAGATTATCGTTCATGCTTCTGAGCGTGGGCTTTCTTTTCTGACTCTTTTTGCTTTTTCAAGCGAAAACTGGATGCGACCGAAAGATGAAGTCCATGAATTGATGGATATTCTAAAACTTTTTATTGAAAGGGACCTTTCTCTTCTGCATCGGAATAGGGTTCAGATTCAAGTTCTGGGTCAGCGTGATG
This sequence comes from Alphaproteobacteria bacterium, assembly GCA_028599125.1. Taxonomy (GTDB): domain Bacteria; phylum Pseudomonadota; class Alphaproteobacteria; order Rhizobiales; family NORP267; genus JAQRMX01. The sequence continues at coordinate 936 of JAQRMX010000047.1, forward strand.
CTTTGGACCCCTCTATTTCTGCTTTACTGTCTCGTGCAGAATCGCTTACTTTTGATAATGAAGGGCTGCGTTTATTTGTTGCCTTTAATTACGGATCTCAGGATGAGATTGTTCGTGCCACGCGCCTCATTGCTGTGAAAGTGGCAGACGGGCTTTTGGATCCTGAAGAAATTGATGGACCGTGTTTTGCTGAACATCTTTACACTGCCGGTGTTCCGGAGCCTGATCTTCTTGTTCGGACTGGTGGTGAGAGGCGTCTTTCCAATTTTTTGCTGTGGCAATGTGCGTATACGGAATTTATTTTTCTGGATATGCTCTGGCCGGATTTTGATGAGCAGTCATTTGATAACGCGATTGCGGAGTTCAATCAGCGTGATCGCCGTTTCGGCCGTCTTGGCTTTTTCGTCGGCACATGAGTATTTTATGATGAGAACCAATACTTTAAACGAGTCATTCTCGAATCTGACACTGCGGATTCTCACCGCTTGTTTTTGCCTTCCTCCTGTTTTTTATGCGATTTACAAGGGAGGGGCTCTTTTTTGTTTTGGGACTATTTTTTTTAGCTGCGTTGGACTTCTTGAATGGGAGTCAATGGTTAATGATGGTCTCTGGGGAAGGAGGGTTCTTGGCGATATTCTTGTTGTTCTGGGTGCAGGTGTTGCAATTTTTTATGGTTTTTATTTTTTTGCAATGATGATTATCCTCGTTGGAGCTTTGGTAAATTGGTTGCTTTTGAGTCGTTTTTTTGCAGCACTGGGTGTTATTTATCTGGGTAGTATGCTGATTTCCCTGCTCATGTTGCGGGGAGATAATGAAACCGGATTTCTTGCTTTGTCATTTTTAGTTCTATCTGTCTGGATGACTGATATAGGTGCTTTTTCTTTTGGTCGTCTTGTGGGGGGCTGGAAGCTTTGGCCTTTAATTTCACCAAACAAGACGTGGTCTGGTTTTTTCGGCGGCTTGTTTTTTGCCGGGGTTTCAGGAGGTGTTTTTGCATTTTTTATAGGATTTTCCCCGATTTTATTTTTTGCGGTTCTTGCTGTTTTTCTGGGATTTATAGGTCAATTGGGAGATCTTTTTGAGTCCGGGATGAAGCGCCGTTTTTCTATCAAAGATTCCGGGTCCCTTTTTCCTGGACATGGTGGTTTGCTTGACAGGGTTGACGGTATTATTACCGCCTCTGTTGTTGCGTTTATTCTGGGGAGTGTCCGTTCTGGCATTGATTCTGCGGGGACTGGTCTCCTTGTTTGGTGAAAGCAAGATGAAATCTACTTTACAACGAGATATCAAACCGCTTTCTGTCCCTGAGAGTGGTGTGCGGCGGCGCGTGAGTGTGCTGGGCTCTACGGGGTCTATCGGTCGCATTGCTGTCGACCTTCTTAGGGCCTATCCAGATCGCTTTGTAACCGAATCACTGATTTCCGGTGGAAAAAATGTTGCGTTGCTGGCAGAACAGGCGCGTTGTCTGAGAGCAGGGATTGCTGTGATTGCCGATCCTTCTGCTTATTGCGAACTGAAGGAGTTATTGGCGGGCAGTGAAACTGTTGCGGCTGCGGGTTATGATGCTGTAATTGAAGCGTCCGGTAATCATGTTGATCTTGTGATTGCCGCGATTGTTGGTTTTGCAGGTTTATTACCAACCCTTACGGCCTTGCGTGCCGGTTGCAATATTGCCCTTGCCAACAAAGAGTGTTTGGTCAGTGCGGGTTATTTTTTTATGGCTGAGGCTCATCGCCTCGGGGTTTCTGTCATTCCTGTTGATTCTGAGCACAGTGCTATTTTTCAAGCCCTTTTAGGGGCAAATCATTGCTTGCCGGAACGTCTTATTCTTACATCTTCCGGGGGGCCATTTAGAACTTGGCCACTCGAGAAAATGAAAAATGTGCGACCTGATGATGCATTGGCCCATCCTAATTTTGTGATGGGCCGGAAGATCAGCATTGATTCAGCGACTATGATGAATAAAGGCCTTGAACTCATTGAAGCCGGACATTTATTTGATTTTTCGCTCAGTAAGATCGATATACTGGTTCACATTGAGCAAATTGTTCATGGCTTTGTTGAATTTTCTGATGGGTCTGTCCTTGCTCAGCTTGGTGCACCGAATATGACGTGTCCTGTTGCTTTTGCGCTTGGTTATCCAGAACGATTGCGAGTGCGGTCTCCGCGCCTTGATTTAATGTCTTTAAAATGCTTACACTTTGATCTACCGGATGAAATCCGGTTTCCGGCTTTGCGTTTGGCCCGGCAGGCTTTTAGTTCTGGTAATGTTGCCACATGCACCATGAATGCGGCTAATGAAGTCGCTGTAGAAGGTTTTTTGTCCGGAGAAATAGGTTTTTTGGATATTATCGAGACTGTTTCAGAAACATTAGACCATCAAGCTACCGGGACTGCGAAGACGATAGAAGAGTTAATCGATCTTGATCAATGCGCGCGCGATTATGCGCAGAGCGTTATGAAAAAGCACCTTCGTCCATAGTATCTGTTTTAGGAGTTTTTAATGGAAGTTTTTTTTATGGATTCTTATCTAGCAGACTCTTTTATTTTTCTCACAGGCTATGTTTTACCTTTTCTTTTTGTCCTTACAGTGATTGTTTTTTTCCATGAGCTTGGTCATTTTCTTGTTGCGCGTTGGTTTGGGGTAAAGGTTCTCAAATTTTCAATCGGGTTTGGTCCGGAGATTTTTGGTTGGGACGATAAGCATAACACACGTTGGCGGATTTCTTTGATTCCTCTTGGTGGCTATGTTTCTTTTGCAGGCGAAAATAATGCTTCAGATTTTACAGGCAAGGATGTTTCTAATCAAGGAGAAGTTCTTGATAATCATGGTTTTTTTTACTTGAAACCCCTTTATGCCCGTATCTGTATTGTGCTTGCCGGTCCGCTTTCCAACTTTATTTTTTCACTCTTTATTTTTACTTTTATTTTTTTGTTTGTTGGAGAGAGAGTTAGTATTCCGCGCGTAGATGTTGTGTTTGAGAATAGTCCTGCCGCAGAGGCAGGTTTTCTTAAAGATGATATTTTGCTTTCCGTTGATGGAAAAGACCTTACCGGCTTTCACCAGTTTCAGAAATTAGTTGAGCTGGGGGCAGGCAATAGAATGGAAATCAAGGTTGAGCGCCAGGACAAGATCGTGACTCTTTTCGTTACTCCGCAATGGAAAAAAATGCAGAATGTGTTAGGGGATAAGGGGTTTGCCTTCATGATTGGCATCCAAAGCAATATTAAAAAAGGTGAATTTCGTTTTATTTCTTATCAGCCACACAGTGCGTTTTTTCGATCTGTGGAAGAGTTTTGGTTTATTACTCGTAATTTCATTGCAACGTTAGGGAGTATTGGGGGGGGGGCGCACTCTTTAAATCAGCTTGGAGGCCCGTTGAAGATTGCGCAGATTTCAGGTCAGGTTGCGGAGTTTGGTTTTCTTCCTTTAATCAATTTTGTCGCGCTTTTGTCTATTTCGATTGGATTGTTTAACCTTCTTCCCATTCCTCCTCTTGATGGAGGGCATCTCTTATTCTATGGATTTGAGGGGCTTTTCGGTCGTTCAATTAGTAACGTATTTCAAAGCTTTGCCATTGGTTTTGCTTTGATTCTGTTGTCATGCTTTATGATTGTCATCACTTGGAATGATTTTCAAAATATTTTTTCCCCGCTGCTTTAGGCTCTCTGTCTTTTTTGCATGGGATTGCGGATAGTCGGCAATTGCGTTGATGTTGATTTGTGAAATTGTGGAGATAGAGCGTTTTTGCTTTATCTCTGTTTTTTGCGGTTTTATTCTCTTCTGGTATCGACCTGTTGTTTTTTTGCTCTGGTATCCGTTCTCATTTTTTGTTTCAGCTATGAGGTGAGCTGTTTCCATTTATATTAGAAAGGTCCTGTTTAAGGTTGATTGTGGTTTCTTTTTGTTTTTTTTGACAGTTTTTTGCTGTTTTTGTTGTGTATGTCTTTCATTTACTCTCTTGCAAAAAAGATGAAATGCTGTAATGTTCTGTTCGTATCGCTTAGGATAATTGAGCAGTGAGTGATATGGAGCCCGGGGTACTGAGATGGATCAGTTGATGCGGTCATTTTTTGACATTTTTTTTAGGTTTTTTTCTAGATTAGTAGCGTTTTCTGTTACGCTTATTTGGATTTTTTTTCCTTTACATGATGCGGGTGCGGCCTCTTTAAGGCGTATTGATGTCCGTGGTAATGAGCGAATTGAAACTCAGACGATTTTGGGCCATTTGCCCGTTTCTCCGGGACAAGAATATGATTACTCCCTTGTGAACCTTTCATTGAAACGACTTTACTCAACGAATCTTTTTTTTGATGTTGATATCAAACTTGAAGGAAGAGATCTCATTGTAGAGGTTGTGGAAAACCCCGTTGTGAATCTTGTTGCCTTTGAAGGCAACAAGAGTATCACGGACAAGAAATTAAGGCTTCAAACAAAGATTAAGAGCCGTTCCACGATGACACGAGCTGCTGTGCAGCGTGATATAGAGAAAATACTGTTTTCTTATAATCTCCAGGGTTTTTATGCTGTGCGTGTTGAACCCCAGGTCATTGAGTTACCCGGTAACCGTATTAATCTTGTATTTAACATTGATGAGGGTCATCAGGCTAAAGTTGGTGTCATTTCCTTTTTAGGGAACAAGTTTTTTTCTGACCAGGAGCTTAGCCGTGTGATCATGACCTCCAGGACATCTCTTATGAGTTGGCTGGATTCTTCTGATGTTTATAACCCAGAACGCCTGAAAGCAGATCAGGTTCGTCTTAAAAGTTTTTATTTTTCACGTGGTTATGCTGATTTTGATATCATTTCTGCAGCTGCAGAACTTGACTTTGAACGCGATAAATTTGTCGTTACTATCGCTATAGATGAGGGTGAGCGTTATCTCTTTGGTCCGATTAGGGTGAGGTCTTCTGTTGCCTATCTTGATCCCAATTCTCTTAGTCATTTTGTAAAGACTTTTGAAGGCGATACGTATGATTTGACGAAAATTTCTCTTTCCGTAGAAGAATTGACGATGGAGGTATCACGTCTTGGCTACCCGTTTGTGCGTGTGCGCAAAGACGTAAAGCGTGATCCAGACAATAAGATCATCTCCGTTGATTATTTTATTGAGGAAGGTCCCAAGGCTTACGTTGAGCGTATCAATATTCTTGGTAATACGAAGACACGAGATTATGTTATTCGTCGAGAATTTGATATTGCGGAAGGTGATCGCTTTAATTTTGTCCTCTTTGAACGTGCGCAGCGTCGCTTGCTCCGTCTTGGTTTTTTTGAAGAGCTTGAGATCACAACAAAACCAGGTAGTGCACCTGATCTTGTCGTTGTCAATGTTCGTGTCAAGGAAGCGTCAACTGGCAATATTGGTCTTAATGGTGGCTATTCAACCCTTGATGGTTTTATTGCTGATTTGAGTCTCAAGGAGAAAAACTTTCTTAGGAAAGGTCAGTATGTTCGATTGTCTCTTGCGTTTTCGTCTAAGAAGCGCAGTTTAGATTTTTCTTTTGTTGAACCCTATTTTTTAAACCGTCGTTTGTCTTTGCAGTTGAATGCTTTTTCCAGTCGTTCCCTGAACGAGAAGAATTTGCCTTACAAAAGAGGACGGAACGGTTTTTCTGTTGGGCTAGGCTTCCCGATCTCTCAGAATTTATTGTTTACGCCTCGCTATGAATTTATGCGGGAGAATGTTTATGACATTGAAGAGGGTGCCTCTCTTGCCGTTAAGAGTTCAGCTGGTATCCAAAATGTTTCTTCGATTGGGTATGCCCTGTCTTTTGATACAGTTAATAGCAGGACGGATCCTAGGAAAGGGATTTATGCACAATTTTCTCAGTCCTTGGCCGGTGTCGGGGGGGATGTCAGGTTCATAAGGAGCATGGCGAAAATTATCATCTACAAGGAACTCTATCAGAATATTGTTGGTCTTTTCAAATTTAGTGGTGGCCATATTCTTGGGTGGGGTGGGCAGAAGATCGGTCTTCTTGAATCTTTTTTCAAAGGTGGAAGTTTTGTCAGGGGGTTTGAAGCTTCTGGTTTGGGACCGCGTGACGCAAATAAGCAAGACTCTCTCGGGGGGAAGATTTTCGCAGGGTTTACAGCGGAATTTCAGTTCCCTCTCTTGCCTGAGTCACTTGAAATAAATGGGTTTAAGGGGGCTGTTTTTGCCGATTTAGGAACACTATATGCTTCTGATTTTGATGGAAGAATCATTGATGGGAAGAAAATTGATATTCTTGATTCCTCAAAATTCCGTTCTTCCATTGGTGTAGGGATTATATGGGATTCTCCTCTGGGTCCATTGCGTGCAGATTGGGCCTATATCCTCAGAAAAGAAGTTTTCGATAAGGAGCAATTGTTCAGCTTTGGCGTAGAAACTAAATTTTAGTGAGGGCCATTTTCCTTGCTACCTACGTTCTTTGAGCAAGATCATGGAGAAGAGGGTGTGTATGTCCGTTGATGAGCGAGTATCTCTTGAGTCTGCAGATATTATGGACATTCTCAAGGCCTTACCGCACCGTTATCCCTTCTTGATGGTCGACAGAATTGTTCAGATGAGCGGCTGCGAATCTTGTGTCGGTATCAAAAATGTTACAATTAACGAGCCTTACTTTGTTGGTCATTTTCCTGAGCATCCGATTATGCCGGGTATTATGATTGTGGAAGGAATGGCGCAGACGGCCGGTGTGATGTGTATCCTCAATGCTCCTTGGAACGAAGTAAGTTCGGGAGAGGATCGGGCTATTTATTTTTTGGGCATTGATGAAGCGCGTTTCAGAAAACCTGTTTCTCCTGGTGACAGGCTTGAGTATCATGTCAAGACCCTGCAGCGCCGCGGTAAAGTTTGTAAATTTTCTGCGGAGGGGATTGTAGACGGCGTACGTGTTGCAAATGCTCTGTTTTCAGCAATGATTGCAAATTAGCGCGGTTCTATTTTTTTAGAAAAACGAAAATTTAAAAACATCATTAAGTTGTAATTTGTGTCTTTTTTTTTGCTTGTGGCCTCCTTTTTTAAATCGTTATGTTTTCTCAACATTCTGAAGTGAGGCGAGGGGAGTTTGGCTTCTTGGCGTATGCATAATGTATTATTATGTTACCCTTTTTCTTCTTCTTACCTGCGGTGATATTCTCTTATTTTTCGTGACAGCATTAAAAAATGAGGGGGACATCTTTATGTGGTCTATGCGTCTGTTTTAAAGGGGGAAGAGGCGTCATCATCATAATTTGAAAGATGAGCCCCTTCTCTTGTCCTGTATGTCTTCTCTTGCTTTTCGTCTCTTATCGTTTCTTAATGGATACATATCCACGCTGTGGAGAGCCTGTGTAGAGCTGGCGCGGCCGGCCGATTTTCTGACTAGGATCTGCAATCATCTCTCTCCATTGTGCAAGCCAGCCTACCGTCCGCGCTACCGCAAAGATTACGGTAAACATAGCTGTTGGAAAGCCCAATGCACGAAGGGTAATCCCAGAGTAAAAATCAATGTTCGGATATAGTTTTTTACTAATGAAATAATCGTCCGTTAAAGCTATTTTTTCTAATTCCATAGCAACGCTGAGAGTGGGATCATTTTTAATTCCGAGTTCTTGCAAAACTTCGTGGCAGGTTTCCTGCATGATCTTGGCGCGTGGGTCATAATTTTTGTAGATACGATGCCCAAAGCCCATCAAGCGAAAGGGGTCATTTTTATCCTTTGCACGGGCGATATATTCAGGAATACGGTCAATCGTTGCAATTTCGCGTAGCATGTTAAGTGAGGCTTCGTTTGCACCTCCATGTGCCGGCCCCCACAAACAGGCAATGCCTGCTGCGACGCAGGCGAAGGGGTTCGTATCCGATGAGCCTGCAAGCCGGACTGTTGATGTGGAGGCATTTTGTTCATGGTCAGCATGCAAGATTAGGACACGATCCATGGCACGGGAGAGTAAAGGATTGACTTTGTAGTCTTCAGAAGGGACTGAGAAGCACATTTGAAGGAAATTTGAGGCGTAGTTTAACTCGTTGCGAGGGTACATAAAGGGCTGCCCTATTGAATATTTATAAGCCATGGCCGCAATGGTCGGTATCTTGGCGATCATGCGTGTGCTTGCGGCTATGCATTGTTCAGGATCACTGTTATCTATGGAGTCGTGATAGAAGGCGGACATGGCTCCAACGATGCCACAAACGACAGCCATTGGATGTGCATCACGCCGAAACCCCCTGTAGAAACAACTTACTTGCTCATGAACCATTGAGTGAATTTTTATGCTGTGAGCGAAGGTATCTTTTTCCTCTTCCATCGGCAGGGTTCCATGAAGGAGTAAATAGCATGTCTCTATGAAATCGCTTTGCTTAGCCAATTGCTCAATAGGGTAGCCACGATAGAGAAGAAGTCCTTTCTCTCCGTCAACATAGGTGATCTTTGACTCGCAGCTTGCGGTTGATTTAAATCCGGGATCATAAGTAAAGATCCCTGCATCGTTATATAGATTGGAAATGTCTACAACGCTCTGTCCTACCGTTGCCTCATAAACGGGAAGTTCCCATGTATTCCCATCATAGGTAAGGGTTGCTTTTTTTTGATTTTCCATAAATTTATCCAGACAAATTTTGACTTTTTCTATCCTAACTTCTCACTCATTATACAATCTTTATCTCTAATCAATATTGCTTTCTGTTTGGCTAAAGCGTTTTTTTTTTATGAGGTTCTGTTATTATTTTTTATATTTTTCTGTACTGATGGAAAGAGTGAAGTGTTTTCTCTAGCTTTCAATTTGGTCAGAGATTCTGTTCAGGCTTTCTTTTTTACCTAGTACTGTAAGGACATCAAAGATACCAGGAGATGTTAACTTCCCTGTCAGAGATACCCGTAATGGCTGCGCGATCTGACTTAACTTAATGTTTTCCTCGCAAGCGAATTTCTTGATTCTGCTTTCAAGACTTGCAGAGGACCACTCTTCGTCTTCCTGCAATATGGGAAATAAAGCTTTCAGGATTTTTTTTACATGATCTGTAAGAATTTCTGCAGCTTTGCTTTCCAGAGTCAAAGGCCGGGTTGTGAAAAGGAAAGCAGCTTTTTCCCAAAGCTCAACAAGTGTTTTTGAACGTTCCTTGAGTTCTGGCATAGCAGCAAGCAATTTGGCGTGCCGTGAAGTATCCGGTACTGCCTCTATTTGAGAGGTGGCGGAGAGCCGGGGCAAAAGTGACTCAATTGCCGTGACAAGCTTTTCATCATCACTATGACGTATGTAATAGCCATTCAGGTTCTGAAGTTTCATAAGGTCAAACTTACCCGGTGCTTTTCCAATAGAGGGAAGATCAAACCATTCAATCATTTGCTGGAGTGACATGATTTCCGAATCTCCATGGCTCCATCCGATTCGGACGAGATAGTTGCAAACAGCTTCAGGCAAATAGCCTATATTGCGATAAGCATTAACGCTAAGTGCGCCATGGCGCTTTGATAATTTTCTATTATCCGGCCCGTGGATGAGGGGGATATGAGCAATTGTGGGCAAGTTCCATCCCAATACTCGATAGAGGTGGATTTGCCGTGCCGCATTGGTGAAATGATCATTTCCGCGGATGATATGCGTGACGCCCATATCATGGTCGTCAACGACAACGGCCAGCATATAGGTTGGCGTTTTGTCTGTGCGTAGGATGATAAAATCATCAAGGGCTTCATTTTTCCACGTGACGTCTCCCTGAACGCGGTCTTGCAGTTTTGTCTCGCCTTCTTTAGGCATTTTGAAGCGGATGACGGGTTTAATGCCTTGAGGTGCCTCACTGGCATCTCGATCACGCCAACGTCCGTCATAGCATGGAGAGAGACCTCTGGCCCGTGCTTTTTCTCTCATTTCATTAAGTTCTTCCGGAGATGCATAGCAGCGGTAGGCATATCCTGATGCGAGTAATTTTTCTGCAATTTCCTGATGGCGCCGAGCCCGTTCGTACTGAAAAACCGGTTCTCCCTCCCAGTCTAGTCCAAGCCAGGTCATGCCACTGAGGATTGATTCCAAGGCCTTTTTACTAGAGCGTTCCCGGTCCGTGTCTTCAATGCGCAAGAGCATCTTGCCTCCATGCGCCTTCGCGTAAAGCCAATTAAAGAGAGCTGTCCGCGCACCGCCGACATGCAGGTCACCTGTCGGTGAAGGTGCAAACCGGGTGATAACAGATTGCGTCATATCTTGTTTTTTTTTGAATTTAAGCACGCATGCAGTTTAGCATGCTCTTAAGGGCAGTGTAAAAGAGTTCTTAAAGATACGCTCCTGGGAGGCGAGATATGAGGGGGCATATCGGTGATGCGAATTGGACATTTTCTGGCAGGTGTTTCGTTGTGGATTGAGACACAGCTGGATGCAGAGCAACAACGGTGGATCTTATGGTCTCCTGTTGCTCTTGCCATTGGGATTCTCATCTATTTTGTCTTGCCATGGGAACCGCGATTATCGCTTATTATGTCTGTTTCAGTGGCTTTTGTCTTTTTTACTTGGCTTTTGCGACAGTTTTTTCTTTTATGTTTACTTTTTCACTTTTTCACTTTGATTATTCTTGGTGTACTGATTATGAAGGTGAAGACAGATTTTGTAGAGGCTCCTGTTCTTCAAAAGAATCTTTTTAACGTAGAGCTTCGCGGTTTTATAGAGAAACGGGAATTACGTCCCCGTGGACGGAGCCGCTTGAGTCTGCGTGTCATTCAGCTTGGTCATCTTGCGCCGGAAGAGACCCCTTTTCGTGTTACCGTTAGTTTTCGTGGTGCGTGCGATTCTTTCGCGTGTGAGCCCGGTCGTGCTGTAATTTTGAAGGCATTCTTGATGCCACCGTCAGGTCCGGCAGTTCCCGGAGGGTATAATTTTTCACGAGCGTCGTATTTTAGGCGTCTTGGGGGTGTCGGTTTTTCAACGCGCCCGCCCATGATTTGGGAATTGGCTCCTTCTCCTCCGTTGTCATTGAAATTGCGGGGTACTCTTAATCGTTTGAGGGATATTATTTCCTCACGGATACGTGCTGTACTGAGAGATGATACTGGAGCGATCGCCAGTGCGCTTCTGGTAGGATTGCGGGGTGGAATCCCTGAAGAGTCTCTGGAAGCATTACGGGTTGCCGGATTAGCCCATATATTAGCTGTTTCTGGCTTGCATATGTCACTCATTTCGGGCTGTTTATTCTGGTTTGTGCGTGCGGTTTTAGCAATAAATCCGTTTCTTGCTGAAAGATGGACGATAAAGAAGATTTCTGCCGTTATGGCTTTGCTTTGTGCAAGCACTTACCTTGGACTTTCCGGAGCGTCCGTTTCCACCTGGCGGGCCTATACGATGACGTCTATCTTTTTTCTAGGAATTTTACTTGATCGACCGGCTTTAACGATGCGCAATGTTGCTCTGGCCGCATTACTGATTATGTTGATCAATCCGGAAAGCGTTTTTTCAGCGGGGTTTCAGATGTCCTTTTTTGCGACTGCTGGCCTGATTGCCTTTTATGAAAGCCGGACTGTTCGGAATTTGGGACGGAGCAGTTTCATGGCTATCTCGGCTTATCCTCTGTTCTTTCGGTCCTGTTTATTTATTATAATTTCTCTTCTTGGGATCATTTTTACGACATTGGTTGCTTCCACAGTCACGGCGCCATTTGCAGCTTATCATTTTAATCGTGTGGCTCCTTTTGCCATCATTGGGAATGTCCTGGCGATGCCGGCTGTAACTGGTTTAGTTATGCCTGCGGGTTTAATGACATTTCTCTTTTTACCTTTCGGACTGGAAGCCATTCCGTTATTTTTGATGAAATTGGGCATTGAGTGGATATTATGGTCTGCGGAAATTGTTTCCGGCTATTCAGGTGAAAACGGGCGCATTTCCCAGATGCCTGATCTTAGTTTTTTTCTTCTGATTATAGGTTTATTATGGCTTGTGATTTGGCAGAGTTTTTGGCGTTTTTTTGGCATTGTCCCCCTTATTCTTGCACTCTGTTTTTCTTTTTCGGTCCAAAAGCCGGATATTTTTATAGATGAGAAAGTTAGAGCCGTTGCGGTGCGTGATCCTGATACGGGTTTCCTTGATATCCTCAGCTTTAGTGGATCGCGTTTTACTGTAGATCGTTGGTTGGATTTTGAAGGGGATATCCGCGATTCAAAAACGATGAAGTCGAAACTTTTTCGTTGCGATAAAGTAGGGTGCATTGCACCGCTTCCTTCTGGTGATTTTATTGCTCTGATTCGTCATCCATCAGCTTTGAAGGAGGATTGTGCAAGGGCACGTATCGCAATTATCACCTTTCGGCACACTATGCCCTGTACCGGTCCGGAGCGTATTATTGATTTAAAAGATCTCCACGCGTATGGTAGCCGACTGATTTGGCTGAAAAAAGGGAAGATCAGGGAGAAAAACGCTAGATTCAAGCCCGGTGTGCGTCTATGGAGACCTTTGTTTTCTGAGCGCTGGTAATGGATTGTCCGAAAAGGGATATTGCTCCCTTTCTTTTTTCCAGAAGGCTAATTTTTCTAAAAAAGAAACAAGAAATCTGATTTTTTACTGACTCTGAAAAATGATCTTCAGGGAGGTCATTTTATCTGAAGGAAAAAGGCAGGCCTTTGGCCGTAAGTGAATCTAAGAGCATATAAAAAGGTGGTTTCTCTTTATTTTTGTTCTCCCTGTGAGGCATGACAGTTAGTTAAGAGGGAACAGGGAAGGGTAAGTCGGTGAGGAGCTTTTTGGGTTCATCGTTTGATTTCGGGATGTTTTAAGCTTTTGGGCCACCTTGAATATCTTCAAAAGATAGATCTCATTTCCTTTTTTTAAACCGGTATGTGGTTAACGAAGGGGGAGACTAAAAACTCGTCTCTAATCCTTCATTGAAGGAGATAGGAGCTATAAGGAGAGGGGGGATTAAACAGATAGACACGCTCTTATCGCGCTGGGTTCAAAGCCAAATTTTTTCTCAATTTTTCTTTATTGACAATCATATTGAACTCTTTCTGACGATTTTTTATATAGGTAGAAAAATTGTCCTGTCTGATGCTCGTTTTTAGCCATTGGGATGTTGTTTTTTCTATTTTTTGATCTCCGATAATACGAGGAACGTCAATGTCACGGATCTGGAAGATAATGCGACCGGTTTCATTTTTTTGTTTAGAGATAGCAAAGCCATTAAGGGGTGTTACGAAGGCATGCTCAATGGTTGCAGCGGACAACCCACGAACACTTGAGTTGCGCTTAAAGGGGGGCGTTACAGTCAGGCTTTCCCCATTTTCTATCGAAAGAGCTTCAAAATCGACCCCATTTCTGAGTTGAGAAAGAAGCTTTTCGG
>JAQRMX010000048.1 GCA_028599125.1 Alphaproteobacteria bacterium
CCCGCAGAGGACCTGGAACAATATCACCGAAAAGAACTCGGGAAAATTATCGACCAAGCGTGGAACCGGTTTCGGAAATACAGAGAAGGCCTTCCCGAAATTCATGATCAAACATATCACTCCCACGAAATCCATATCTCCAACCCGGATATCTCAGTCAAATCCGAATATGAAACCCGGACGACCGTTACATCCATCGAAATCATCAATGATAACATGCCATTCCTTGTTGATTCCATTGTAGGAGAACTCAATGAACAAGGCCATCGCATCCACCTCATCCTGCATCCTATCCTCTCTCTCTCACCCACGACAAAAACTCTCATGGATACGAGAGAAACAGACATGGAGAAAAAAAATATAACGCCTGGACCGCGCAAAAGTTTCATCCTCATTCATGTGGAATACATTCAAGAGAAAGACGGACGTAAGAGACTGGCAGATGGGCTGGATAAAATCCTGAACGCAATCCGTGTCACTGTTGAGGATTGGCCGCACATGCTTCAGTGCACGCGTGAAATCACACAAAAATTACACACAGCACCACCCTCCATCGCCCCGGATGAAATTGAAGAAGCCGTTCATTTTCTTAAATGGATTGCAGAAGACAATTTCACCTTCATTGGTATGCGTGAGTATTCTTTCAATAAAGACGGGAAAAGCGAAAACGAGGAGCCACAGACACAGATTCAGACTGGTCTCGGAATGTTAAGAGACCATGACCTGAAATTATTGCGCTATGGCAAAAAAATGCTCTCCTTCACCCCTGAATTGCAGGAATTTCTTCAGAAACCTGTCCCCCTCATCATCACAAAGGCTAGTATACGCTCTCTTGTTCACAGGCGCGCTCATCTGGATTATATTGGGATTAAAATATTTTCGGAAACAGGCCAAGTTCAGGGAGAACTTCGAATCATTGGCCTTTTCACCTCAACGGCCTATACCAAAAGCGTAAACCGTATCCCTTATCTTCGTCGCAAGGTACAGAATGTCCTTCAACAAACCGGTTTTGATACCAAAAGCCACTCCGGAAAGACATTGCTCAACGTCCTTGAAAATTATCCCAGAGACGAACTCTTTCAGATAGATCAGGACCTGCTCACCAGTTTCGTGCTCACAATCATACAGCTTGAAAAAGATGCGCGACCGCGTGTGCTGCCTCGCGTCGACAAATTCAACCGCTTCGTTTCTCTACTGGTCTTTGTTCCACGGGACCGTTTCTCAACAAATATCCGCAAAAAAATCGGAGACTATCTCGCACATGCCTACAATGGACGAGTCTCTGTTTTCTATCCCGCTTTCCTCGAAAGCTTTCTGGTCCGGGTTCATTACATCATCGGCCATGATGACGGCGATATTCCCTCCATCTCCCGACAACATCTGGAAGCTGATATTGTTGAACTGATCCGCGACTGGCGGGACAGGCTCCATATCGAAATTGCCCGAAAGGTAGAACCACAACAGATTGAGCACCTGCAAAATGAATATGGAAACGCCTTCCCCACCGCCTATCAGGAGCGCTATGATACAGCCACAGCCCTCCGGGACGTCACAATCATAGAAAAACTAAAGCCGGGGAACCCGATAACACTTTCTTTTACACAAAATGAAAAAAAGGGAAAGGATCAAATAAACGTCAGATTCTACAATACCGGTACGACCATGACCCTCTCAGAACGGGTTCCTATATTGGAAAATATGGGCTTTAACGTCATCAAAGAGCGCACTTATTCTCTCCATCCCAAAAAATCAGAAAAAATTTACCTGCATGACATGTCTCTCCTCCACAATGAACCCCACAGTGAAAAGATGAGCCATCTAACCCCTCTTCTTGAAGACTGTTTCAGGGCCGTCTGGAGCGAAAATGCAGAAGATGACGGCTATAACAAGCTGGTCCTTCTGGCAGGATTAAACTGGAAAGAGATCTCTGTCCTGCGCGCTTATTCCCGTTATTTACGACAAATTCTTGTCCCCTATAGCCAGGACTATATGTGGACGACACTTAACACACACCCCGCTATCGCCGCAGACCTTGCTGCCATGTTTCATGCCCGGTTCTCAACAGAAAACAAAACAGATAAGGAAACAAAGGAAACAAATGTCACAAAAATCATGAAGCGGATTGAAGAGGCTTTACAAAAGGTAAAAAGCCTGGATGAGGACCGGATCATTCGCCACTTCATAAAATTAATTATGGCAACAATCCGGTGCAACAGTTACCAGTATAATACAAGGGAACGTCCCTGGGCTGCCCTCGCCTTCAAAATCGCCCCGGGAAAACTGGATAACATCCCCCAACCGAAACCCTACAGAGAAATCTGGGTCTATTCACCACAGTTTGAGGGTGTCCATATGCGCTTTGGGAAAGTCGCAAGAGGGGGCCTGCGCTGGTCCGACCGATGCCAGGATTTTCGAACAGAAATTCTCGGCCTCGTCAAGGCACAACGGGTCAAAAATGCCGTGATCGTTCCTCTCGGCGCAAAAGGAGGTTTCGTCTGCAAAATACCCGCAACAGGAAAAAGACGGGAGGACATTCAGGCAAACGGAATCCGTGCTTATAAAAGTTTCATCTCAGCCTTGCTGGATATTACCGATAATATCGTAAACACAGAAATTATCGCCCCGACGCACCTCATTCGGCATGATGAAAATGACCCCTATCTCGTTGTTGCAGCTGATAAAGGGACCGCCACATTTTCCGATATTGCCAATGAACTCTCACAGGAACGCGGTTTCTGGCTTGATGATGCCTTCGCATCCGGCGGTTCAACGGGATATGACCACAAAAAAATGGGCATCACAGCCAGAGGGGCATGGGAAGCCGTCAAACGGCATTTCCGTGAAACAGGAGTCAATATACAAACAACAGAATTTAACGTCATTGGTGTCGGGGATATGTCGGGGGATGTCTTCGGAAATGGTATGTTGCTTTCAAAAGAAATCAGGCTGATCGCGGCTTTTGATCATAGGCACATCTTCATCGACCCGAACCCGGATAAACAGACCTCTTTCGCAGAAAGAAAACGACTTTTTGGCCTAAAATGCTCTTCATGGGATGACTATGACAAGAAGAGCATCTCTGAGGGAGGAGCCGTGATCCCAAGGACAGAAAAATCCATCACTCTCTCCCCCGAAATGAAGGGCATCACGGGACTGAAACAAAAAAAAGCGACACCTGACGAAATCATCAATGCCCTGCTCAAGGCAAAAGTTGATCTCCTTTGGTTCGGTGGCATCGGCACTTATGTCCGCGCAGAGAAAGAAAAAAATGAAGATACAGGCGATCGCGCAAATGACCCTGTTCGTGTCAGCGCTCTGGAACTTCAGGCAAAAGTCGTCGGTGAAGGCGCAAATCTCGCCTTCACTCAGGCCGCACGGGTCGAGTTCGCCTTGCAGGGAGGGCGCATAAATTCCGACGCCATAGATAATTCCGCAGGCGTGAATTGCTCTGATCTTGAAGTGAACATCAAAATTGCACTCAGGGAACAACTTCAGAAAGGAAAAATTTCCATTGAAGCACGGAATGTCCTCCTCACAGACATGACTGAAGATATCGCAAACGCCGTCCTAAAAAATACGTATCTGCAGACTCTCTCTCTTTCCCTCTCCCAAAAACGCGGCATCAAAAATCTGCCTTTTCAAAAACACCTCCTCTATGATTTGGAAAAAAGAGGCCTCCTCGACAGGAAACTGGAAAGCCTGCCTAATGACAGCGAACTCATCGAAAGAGAGAAAAAAAACAAACCTCTTACGCGACCTGAACTCGCTATCCTCCTTGCTTATGCCAAAATTTCTCTCTCCGAGAAATTAGGTCGCAGCTCTGTACTGCAAGACAATTATCTGCAAGGCGAACTGAAACGCTATTTCCCAAGTCCCTTGCAGGAACACTACCCAGAGGCCATTGCAACCCACAAGCTTCGACAGGAAATTATCACCGCATCTCTCTCCAATGCCATGATCAATCAGGGCGGGGCTGATTTTATGCCGCAAGTCGCAGAGCGAACATGTGCAGATGTGGAACAGGTCGCAAAAGCCTTTATTGTGGTTCAGGATTCCTTTTGCCTCAATGAAATTAATACAAATATAGATAAACTTGATAATCACATCTCCAGCACGTTACAGATCAACTTATATACACAGATTCAAGATATGCTCCTGAATCAGATCCCCTGGTTCATAAAGCAAATCCCCCCCGGAACAGAAATCTCTGACACCGTTGCACGCTATAAATCAGGAATCGAATGCTTATTCATATCCCGAAAAACTATCTTGCCGGAAAAAGCCGCAAAGTACATGAACGCCACCGCACTCTCTCTTGAAGAAAACGGAGTGCCCGCCCGAACGGCTACCCATATAGCGGCACTGGATATGCTGGCTAGGGCCCCTGATATTGTGCTCACCGCAGAAGAAACAGGAAAAAGCATAATGGAGGTCGCATCCCTCTTCTTCGCCGTAGGTGAAATATTGAAAATAGATGAAATAAATAAAGAGGCACGAAATCTGCCCTTGACAGATTATTTCGAGCATCTTGCCTTGAACGATATTCTGGAAATTTTCTCACAGAGGCAAAGGGAAATAACCAAACAGGTGCTCCTCGAAGGAACCACTGCTCCGGCAGCTTTGAAAAACTGGGAAAAAACACGTAAAAAAAACATCGCATCCGTGCAAAAAATCTTCAGTGAAATAGAATATGACAGCGCGTTGACTTTATCCCGTCTCATCGTTTTCTCGGAAGCCCTTCATAATTTGACACGCCCATAAAATCTTTCTCTTCCGAATCATTCCTCTAAAAAGACGTAGCTCTCCTGCCCGGAGGGCCGCCTGCCGCAAAGTGGCGCGGCTCCATCAGAGAATATGCCGGTGCATGCCCGCTGATGGTACCTGACATAAGACTTACGCAAAAACAGTCGAAACAAAATAAGGGAAGGCCCGTTTCCTGTCTTCGCAACAGGTGCAATATTGAGAATGGATGAGATAAATAAAGAGACGTAACATCTGCCCCTGACCGATGATCCCACGCCTCTTGCCTTGCTGATATTTTTCGAAAATTTCTCACAAAAGCAAAAGAAAACAAGAGCTCCTCAAAGGCAATGCCGCTCCGGGAAACGTGGAAAATCGAACCCTCTCAATGCCGAAAATTCCTCATCCCGGTAAGAATCAAAGAAACGCCCGCCTCTTCAGCCGCAGCAATAACTTCTTCATCTCGCTTGGAACCACCCGGCTGGATGATTGCCGTCACTCCCGCATCAGTAATCGCACGCAAACCATCAACAAAGGAAAAAAACGCATCAGAGGCCGCAACGGCACCTGCTGTCAAACGATCCGGCACCGCTCCCAAACGGGCCGCATCTTCCGCCTTTCGCACCCCAAGGATCGCTGAATCAATCCGGCTCATCTGCCCGGCTCCGATCCCTACTGTCGCGCCATCACGGGCATAGACAATCGCATTTGATCGGACATGCTTGACAACACGAAAGGCAAAATACAAATCAGACCATTCTGCTTCCGTTGGGGTACGGCTAGTCATAGAACGGACATCCAGATCTTCTATCACACCTCCGTCCCGACTTTGAAGCAAAAGACCACCCGCAACGCTTCTGAGAACATGTCCGGAAGCACGGGGATCAGGAAGACTGCCCGTCAAAAGTAAGCGAAGAGCTGGTATTTCCGCAAGAATGGAACGGGCCTCCTCATCAGCATCAGGAGCGATAATGACCTCAGTAAAAAATCCGCTTATGGCACGCGCCACGCCGCCATCAAGACTCATATTGCACGCAACAATGCTCCCAAATGCGCTCATAGGATCACAGGCACGGGCACGGACATAGGCAGCCTCCAGACTTGAGGCCACCGCAACGCCGCATGGGTTGGCATGTTTGAAAATGGCTACAGCCGCACTCTGGCAGGGAGAAAATTCAGAAATCGCTTCAAAAGCGGCATCCGTATCGTTGATATTATTGTAAGAAAGCTGCCTGCCTTGCACTTGCACCGCGCCTGCAACACCGGGGCGCGTCTCTGATGTACGATACAGGCAGGCCTTTTGATGGGGATTTTCTCCATAACGCAAGGGAAGAGACGAACGGGGAAAAAGAAAAACAGAAGGCACGGAAACCTCTTGGTTCCCGCTGAACCACGAGGCAATCACCGCATCATACGCAGCCGTACGGGCATAGGCCTTTCCGGCCAGCCAACGGCGCGTCTCAAACAAAATACCTCCGTATTCCTTACATTCCTTCAAAACAAGGTCATAATCCAGAGGATCGACAATAACAGCAACAGATGCATGATTCTTGGCCGCAGAACGGATCATCGCAGGACCACCAATATCAATATTATCAATCATAACATCAGCACTATGCTCCTCTTCGCACAGACGCTCAAAGGGGTATAGCGTAACGATAAGGAGATCAATAGGAACAATCCCATGTTCACGACACACAACTTCATCTTCGCTCTTCCCGCGTTGATAAAGCAAACCGCCATGAATCCGAGGATGCAGCGTTTTGACTCTCCCCCCCAATATTTCAGGAAAACCTGTCAAATCCGAAAGCTCTCTTACCGCAAGGCAGGCATCGTACAAAATTTTATATGTCCCGCCAGTTGCAACCAGCTCAACCCCCGCAGCAGCCAAAGACCCGGCAAACTCTGCTATACCCGTTTTATCCGAAACAGATAAAAGCGCACGGGAAACCGGAAGAACCTGTCCAGACATCAAAAATCACCCCTTCTGCAAATAACCCGCCGTTAAAAATACTGCAGCCGGCACTATGGTCAACCCAAATGCTACAGGTCTCCCCATATAAAAAATCTGCTCTGAAATCACTCAGGAGCAACTTTCTTCTGGTCCATCTCTCCAGACTGAGAAATACGTTGAATAACCCAGGGAATACGCATTGAACCTGAGGAACGAATATAAATAACAGCCTGCTTCGTCCGGCAGAAATCATTAACACCGGAAAGATAGACGCTTTCCTCAATCATCACCTCTCCCTCCCCGATCGCCATCGCCCAGACCTCAGAACCCGGCAAACAAAGTTGCACAGCCTTCTTGTCCTGAACAAGAGAAACCTCAATATCAGGGTGAAAATGAAATCGTATCGCACAGAATATCTCCGCTTTCTTCCTATCTACATCTTCAAAGGAATCTTCCCCGAGAAGCTCTGTTCCTTCACTGCGGAGCAAAAGCCTGCGCTTGCAGATAATCCCGAAACGCTTCCGGTAACCATCATGGGTAGCATCCAAAACAATCTGATGCGGCATATCGGACCGCCGCACCGTTACCGTCTCCGGACCAGAAAGGATCACAGGTCCCGTCATCGCCTGAAGACAGCGGTAATTAAGAAAAGAGCTGGAAGAACTATCATTAACAGTCAGAGCCGAATGTGCCGCCGTCATGCGAACCGCCTCCTGCCATTTCAAACCAACCCCGGTTGAATTTCCACAATTCAAGATCAATCTCTGGCGTCCGGTGCTTAATTCAAAAGACAAGCACCCCGCATGAGCCCGACGGCTTGAATCAATTGGAGGAGAAACACCTGTATCCATAAGCAAGATGCTCTTACCCAAACCCGCACGCTGATACCCGCTATAACGGGCATTGTCTGGAGACGTTCCGAATGTATCGTCATAAGCCAGTACCGTTGCCATATCATCAAAACGCGACACACCCATACCGTTGAACAAGCCAAAAGAGCCATCCCCATGGCGAAAAAAACGGATCATAGGAATCATTCGGTCTATCGCGCAGAGAAGCAGGGCTGGAGGAGAAATATTCCGTGAAGTAAATGTCTGGCGCAACGGAAGAAGATCAAGCAAAAGATCAACAATCACACCCGGGTTACGGCTCACATGCCCCCCGTCCGGAAGAATCTGGCGGGAGAGTTCCTGATCAAGCAAATGCGCGAAGCGCGGCTGCGATTTCTCATACCCACTCACACATAAAACTGCATAATTCAACGCGATCAGGCAAGTCAGACGTGCATGATCGTGCGGAACACAGGGAAGTGTCCTGATAAGAAAATAAACCTGCAAATCCAGTATCCCCAGAAAATGATGATGATAAGACTCCTCTGCATCTTCCAGTATCAGGCGCGAATGAGACAGCCAGGAAATAATACGACGCGCCGTAATCAAAGGTTCGTAAGATCTCAGACCCCGGTACCCTTCTGACGTAAACCACGCATCAATCAGTCCCCGTGCCCGTGACCGGGAAGCCGGAGAGTCAATCGCACAAAGGTGCCTCAACCATCCAAACCCGAGAAGAGCATTACGCCAGGGAACAGAGGGTGGAACAGACGTGAAAACAGAGTTCTCCTCGCCCATCGTAACACAGACCCAACCATCCAGGCAGAAGTGACCATTACAAATATCATTCCCGACAGTCGGGTCAGCAGTCCGTATATCCTTCGGGACAAGCAGAAGACCAGTAATACGGCTCTTCATAAAACGGCGCAGAGGGAGAAGAAAAATAAAAAGCCTGAAACGTAAAAACCGACAGAGACATGTGAAAAAATATCCCAATACGCGACGATATTCTGCTAAAGAAATACGCGCCATCGCGAATACTCACCTCCTTAACAACCGGGAAAAAGATCTTTTTACGATTCAAAATGTGAGAGCCATTCGCTCCATTCAGAATCAGAGCATAAAACGACAGAGAAAGAGAAACAATCTCTGAGACAGAGAAAGAAAATATCTCCCGCTCAAATTCATAAAAAGAGGAGGTAAGAAGATAAGGCCGGACAGGAAGGAAAAGACAGAACAGACACCGAGCAGAGACAGTTGAGTCAGCCCCAGGGACCATGATGATGGCCTGGATCTTTCGGGAGAATAGGCAAAGACCCTCCAAAATCCACGGGAACATGCCCCGCACAACGAAATTCATTCGCAATAACCTCAAGCGCATCAATGCGAGAGGAAAGAGGGGGATGAGTAGAAAAAATATTATTTAATCCCTCACCGGAGAGAGGATTAATGATAAAAAGATGTGCCGTTGCAGGATTTTTCTCCGCTCTCCCGTTTAGAATCCTCTCCGCATTAACAGATATTTTGCGAAGAGCCGAAGCAAGGGAAAGAGGAGAACCACAGATTTGCGCTCCACGACGGTCTGCTGCATATTCACGGGTTCTGCTGATGGCCATCTGCACAATCCCCGCAATAACAGGAACCAAAAAACTCAGGAGCAAACCCAGACCTCCATACTCACTACGAGTGCGACGGGAGCCGAACCAAAAACTAAAATGAAGAATAGATGAAAGGGCCCCCGCAAGAACAGCCGTGACCATCATAAGCAACGTATCACGGTTTTCGATATGCGCCAGTTCATGACTGATCACAGCCGCCACTTCATCACGGTCAAGAAGCTGCAGCAGACCTGTCGTCACAGCTACGGCCCCCCGCTGCGGGTTCCGGCCCGTCGCAAAGGCGTTAGGCTGTGGATCCTCAATCTGGTAAAGACGAGGCATAGGCAAGCCTGCCTCATTCGTCAAGCGACGCGTGAGAGCATAAAGGGAAGGAAAGGAGGTCTCATTAATCTCAACGGCACCATAAAGACCCAAAATATGGCGATCTGCGTTCCAATAGCTGAAAAGATTGATCCCAAGCGTCACAACAAACGCCAATAAAAGCCCTGCAAGACCTCCGAAAGCCAGACCGATAGAAAGAAAAATCCCGCTCAGAAGCCCAAGCAAAATCCACGTCTTAAACCTGTTCATGCTCATCGCTAAAAAACCTCCTCCAGAAAACAGGGCGCTACAAGAAGGAAACAAAAAAATGGAAAAATAAAAACAAAGAAGGAGCGCCTGACCCTGACATATTCAGCGGAGTAACATAGCGATTATATCCGCGATAGTCCGGAACAGAAACGGTGGCACGTAAACAAAATACCCGCCCACTTTCCTTACTCTCCCTCCTAATGTCAACAAAACTTGACGTCTTAACCCGAACTACAGTATTTCACAATATTACGGACCGGATAGTCAAGTAGTATCGGGGGACCTGCCTGCCTTCCCCTCCCTTGATTAACAGCTCAAACCCTATGGATACGGCTTACGGAACCCGACATTATGGATACCAACATTAATGGATACCGACATGACAAAGACTGATCTTCCGTCCTCTGCCCGCAAAACATGTGAACCCGGAGTAAAAAATGAGGCTCCCCCGCTCCAAAACCCCTCCGTCTTTCCCTCCGTGGGCACTGAACCACGGGATAAAATGAAACATCGCAAAAAAGACGGAGACCCTCCCTCCCTTATGCCAGAAGAGAAGGGTGGGCCCGCAGGACCTGAGCCAACACGCTACGGGGATTGGGAGCGCAAAGGGCTGGCACGAGATTTTTTAAAAAAAGCCGCAAGAAAAAGCAAGAACAAGAGAAAAAATCTAATGACAAAAGCTCTTCCGAAAACCCGTATCGACCCCTTAAGCACTCTCTCTATACCTCTTCATTTTCTACTTTCAGAGGACGTGATAATAAAATATCAATCACTTCATCTACGCTGTACCGCCCTTTTATCAGGTCATAGACAGCCTGAGAAATAGGCATACTGATGCCCCGTTCATCCGCAAGCCGTATCACGGCTTCCACAGTATGAACCCCTTCTCTGACAGCGCCCTTTTCATTCAGGATGTCGTCCACATTCCCTCCGGTTCCGATAGCAACGCCTAGTGACATATTGCGCGATTGCATGGCATTGCAGGTCAGAATCACATCTCCCAAACCGGATAAACCCGTCAGAGTCGCCCTGTTCGCTCCAAAAGCCAGTCCAAAACGGAACAATTCAACAAATCCACGTGTGGTCAAGGCCGCACGTGCACTGGCACCAAAATCCCTACCCTCAGAGACACCACAGGCAATAGCCAGCACATTCTTGACAGCCCCTCCAATTTGCGCTCCCTTCACATCATGCGAAAAATAAGGCCGGAAAGAAACAGAATTCAATGCCCGACACAAAGTATGACCCACTAACACATCCGCGCAAGCCACAGTCACCGCCGTCGGATGCCCCCGGCATACATCGCATGCAAACCCGGGACCGGAAAGAACAGCAACACACGAATAAGGACAAGTTTCAGACAAGATCTGGCTCATAAAAAAACCCGTCAGGCGCTCAATGCCTTTAGCACAGATAACAAGCGGAACACCGGGACGGAGATAAGAGGCACATTGCTCACTGACTTCCCTCAGGCTCTGAGCGGGAACCGCTAGAAACACAGCATCACACGTTTCCATTTCACAAAGCTCTTCGGTGGCACGCAAGGCAGGGGACAAGGCAATATCCGGCAAAAAAAGACGGTTCATATGGCTCTCATTGATATCTGAAACAACCCCAGGATTGCGGGACCACAACAGAACATCCTGCCCTGCACGGAGCAGGACTGTTGCCAGCGCTGTCCCCCAGGCGCCCCCACCCACAATCCCGAACCGCCTCATATTCTGCATAAGTTTTCCTCTCTTCTCCTCCCCCAACCTCAGGCCTTCACACCCGCACCGGGTGCAGGAGCTGCATGAGGATCAAGAGGCCAGCGCGCACGCGGCGACAGAGACAGGACATCATGAAGAGACCCACCCTTTCCCACAGCAAGATGCTCCAAACCGGCCCAGGCAATCATCGCCCCATTGTCAGTGCACAAAGAAGGCGAAGGGAAAACAAGACGCACAGAAAGAGACGTACACAAACAACGCAATGACGCACGTAAATGTTCATTTGAAGCAACACCTCCGGCAAGAACAAGAACCAGATCATCGTCACTCCCGGCAGAATCCTCCCTCTGTCGCAGCAGGGCAATTGCACGCCCGACACGATCTGAAATCGTTTCAACCACAGCCGATTGAAAGGCCGCACAAAGATCAGCAACCGTCTGATCGTCAAGAGGCAAATGCGCTTTCACAAGCTGCTGGAGGGCTGTTTTAAGACCAGAAAAAGAAAAATGCAATGACGGATGGCCCAACATAGGACGTGGGAGGAAAAAACGACCTTCCTTACCGCGCTGCGCCGCACGCTCTACAGACGGCCCTCCGGGATAGGGCAATCCAAGAACACGCGCCGTCTTGTCAAAAGCTTCTCCCAGCGCATCATCCACTGTTGTCCCAAGACGACGATACAAACCCACTCCGTGCACATGCAAAAGTTGTGTATGACCACCGGAAACAAGTAAAAGAAGGTAAGGAAAAGCAAGCTGTGTCTCGAGACGTGCGCTTAACGCATGTGCTTCCAGATGATTAATCGGTAAAAGAGGCTGACCATGCACCATGGCCACGGCCTTCGCCATGGTAAGCCCCACAAGCAGGCCTCCGATCAGGCCGGGCCCCGCCGCCACAGCGATCGCATCAAGTTGTTCAAAATTCAAATCTGATTTTTCCATAGCCCGGGCAATAACAATATCCAGCATCTCCACATGCGAACGCGCCGCAATTTCCGGCACAACACCTCCATAGCCCGCATGTGCAGAAACCTGTGACCAAACGATATCAGACAAAACACGGCCTCCATCGCCATCACCGGATGCCACAACCGCTGCTGCCGTCTCATCGCAAGTTGTTTCAATTCCGAGAACCAACATCGTTAATCCTTAAATCCAGAACTTGTATCTGTGTTTTGATCAATATACTCTTACCGGTCAAGAGGTCAGACCCCTGAAAGACCTCACGTCTGTATGATGGATAGCTTAAGGAAGGCTTTTCCGTGCAGCTTTTATTGACAAGACCATATGAAGAGGGATGCAAAACGGCCGAAACCCTCCGCAAACGCGGCTTCACTGTTATCCATGAACCACTGATACAGGTCAGAGTTTTGGAGGGAAAGGCCCCTGATCTTTCCGGGATACAGGCTGTTGTCGTTACAAGCTCCAATGGCGTACGCGCTCTGGAAAGGCGCATGTCCGGCAGAAAACTCACCCCCCTTCCAATCTATACTGTAGGAGAAGCCAGTGCACGCACAGCCTACGGCTTGGGCTTCACAAGAGTCCGGAGCGCTAAAGGAAATGCCGGAGATCTGGTCCGTATGTTAAAGAATCACGTCAAACCGCAAGACGGAGCTTTGCTCCATGTGACAGGACAGAGACAAGCCAGAGATCTCGGGGCTATGCTGGCCCCGTTCGGATATACTCTCAGGAAGGAAATCATGTATGAAAGCCACCCTGTTGATAATCCGCGCCAGAACGTACCCGCACAGCTCCAAAAAGGAAATATCCACATCGTTATGCTTTACTCACCCTACACAGCCTGTATCTATAGTAAACTTGTCGGCAAAGCTTTTAACAATCAGGTATTACAGCCGCTTCACGTCTGCCTCTCACCTGCTGTTGCGGAAGAAATACAGGAACTCGGGCTGAAAAAGGACCGTATCATCGTCGCCGCCTCACCCCAGCAGGATGCCCTCTTCTCTTCTTTGCCCCTTCTGGTTCCCGAGGCCCGCATAAATTTCGGAACGTAACGAAAATTCAACAGGATAAAAATAGGCAAGGCACGATAAAATGACAGAAGAAAAAGAACAAAACCCGCAACAGGAAAATGTAATAGGGGGAAAAAAAGAAAATCAAAAAAGAGAAAAGGAAGCCACGAACACAGAGCCAACCTCAAAAAAAAACAGAGAGCCACGTCCTCTGAACCGTCGGCTCATTTCCTATATCACCAGCATTGTGCTCGGCATAGCGATTATACTGGCCTGGAAAAAACTCAACCTCCCCGCACAGATCGCAGAAACTTTTAAAATTGCACGCCAGGGAGATGGAAACAAGACATTACGACCTGAAAAAGACCTTCTGGCAGAAAAAAAAGACAATCAACTCTGGAAAGAGATAACAAAAAAAATTAGACATCTTGAAGAAAAAAACAGGGAGATAGAAAAGAATATCCTTAACGGACCGGCACTTCTCCTCCAAATCAAGATGCTCAGAAATGAGGCCCGTGTCCTTCGGAGCAACATCCGAAAGCTCAGAGAAAAATTAAACAAGCCCCCCTCTGCTCCGTCAACCTCTTTTCTCTCCTCAGAAATTGAGGCCCTCCAGAAAAAACTGACAGCCCTGCAGAACGACATCCGCAAAATCAAAAATGAAAAGAATAAACAGCAAACACAGACCAGCTTTCCCCTTCCCCTCATCGTTACGCAGACCAAGATATTCGAGGAAAAAATACGCAAACTGCAGAACGAGATCAGGGATATCAGGAATAAAAAAAAACGCTCTTCAAAAGACAGAAAGAACCTTCTCCTTATGCTCGCACTCATCAACCTGGAACGGACCCTTCATGAAGGAAGACCCTATGAAAAAGAGTTGAAAGTCATCAGGCAAATCTCAACAGATACGGACATTCCTCCCGCCTTGACCCGCCATGCCAAAATGGGGATCCGGAGACAGGAGGACCTCGCACGACGCTTCGCAGCTCTGGCCTTTACTATCATTGAAGAGGAGAGAAAGCCCCGTAATCTTGGTCAGGCAACTTTTCTGGAAACCCTGTTTGAAAAGGCCCGCGGGATCGTTCGTATTCGCTCAATTGTGCCAAACGGGAAAAATAATACCGCCTCTGTCGTTGCAAGGATTGAAGTCGCCCTGAAAGAAAATGACCTCCCTGAAGCCCTCAGGCAGACCCGTACCCTTAAGAACGGGCCACTCAGGATCGCAACCCCATGGATGAATCAGGTAGCCGCACGCAGAAACGCTGAAGCAAGTGTACAGGATCTGCAAAACAGGATTTTCATCAAAATCAAGGAAGACGCTGATCTTATCGAACAATGACAAAATTCTTTTTCTTTTTTGCCCTCATCATCTTGCTCTCAGTTTGTGCCGCTTGGTTTGCCGATCATCCCGGGAGCCTCACGCTGCACTGGAACGGATATATTCTGGAGACAAGCCTGCTTATTGGTGCCTTGCTCTCCTTTATCCTCCTCCTTCTGGTCTCTATGTTTATGCGTTGTTTCCGCTTTTTATGGGCAGCCCCACAAAAAATCAGGGGGGCCTTTGACCATTATAACCAGACCCGCGGCTACCGCGCCCTATCACGTGGTATGATCGCAGTCTGCACAGGAGAGGTCACAGTCGCCGCTCATTGTGCAAAAAAAACATTGAAAATACTCAAAAATCATCCTCTATCCCTCCTCTTGACCGCGCAAACCGCTCAATTAAAAAATGACAAGGAAACAGCAAAGAGAGTCTTCGGGGAGATGCTTTCTTCTCCTGAAACCCGAATGCTTGGGCTCCATGGCCTTTTTATCGGGGCTTGGCATCAGAACGACCGCGAAACCGCCGAAGAAATGGCACAAAAAGCCCTAGATCAAGCACCAAGAACAGCGTGGGCTGCAGAAGCCTTATTCGAATTACAATGCAGGGCAGAGGCGTGGAAAAAGGCGCTGAAAACCCTTGCACAAAATCATAAAAATGAACTCATCAGTAAAACTGCTTTCCTCCGCATGCGGGCCATATTACTGACCGCGCACGCGCTGGAATGTGAAAAAAAAGATACTGAAAAAGCAACAAAACTATCCATGGAAGCCCATACTCTCGCTCCGGGTCTCGTCCCCGCCGCTACACTCGCCGGACGCTTGCTCATTCAACAAGGAAAAGACCGCAAAGCTTCAAAAATCATCAAAAAAACATGGCAGCAGAACGCCCATCCTGACATCGCGAACCTGTATTCAAGACTACATGCAAAAGAAACAAGCCATAACCGGCTCAAATATATGGAACGCTTTTCTTCCCAGGCCTCCGACAAAAAAGAAGGAGCCATCGCCTTGGCGCGCGCCGCTATTGATGCACGGCAATGGGCCATGGCGCGCACGGTCCTTCTCCCCCATGCTAAAAATGCACCAAACCGGACGATATGCCTCCTTCTGGCAAAAATTGAAGACGGTGAATTCGGAAAAAACAATGGGAAGACACGGGAATGGCTCGCAAGGGCAGCGTATGCGCGGCAGGATCCAATGTGGATCGCCGATGGCGTTGCCTCATCCACATGGAAGCCGATATCGGCCATCACGGGGCAGATTGACGCTTTCCAGTGGCAACCGCCGCCGGGAGAAATTCGAATCACGCCGAATATGAGCCCGGACCCGAAACCGGCCCCGGATCCAGATCCGGATCCGGATCCGGATCCGTTGAAAAACATCGGAAATGACGAGAAAAAAGAAAAAACAGAAATCACACAAAATCAGGCCTTCTTAAGAGAGAAAATCAGCCCACAAAAAGAAAAAGATGAACCGGCTAAAATGCTTTCCTTCTCCCCCAATGCACCAGATAATCCTCTTCCGGAGACAGAGTTGAAAACAGAAAAAGAACAGAAGAAAGGACGATCTGAAAAACAGAAAAAGCTAAGACGTTTTGGCAGAAAAAGCTAATAGTTAAGCAAGCGGTTGCAAAACGCTATATGAGAGGCTATCTGTCACCCATCAGGCTCCTCTTTTTACAGGCGCTTTCTTATCACACCGCGACATCTGTAAAAGATACATAGGAAGGAATAGATCAGTGTCCGTTTCTCTCTGGAGAGAAACGGGAAACAACCGTTTTCGGTATGGAAAGACACAAATTCCGCTAAAGGAGAAAATAAAGCCGGAACAATAAAAAAGACGTAAGGAAAAAGGGAACGAGGGCCAACTCTGTCGGTCAGGCCGGGAAAAAACCTCTCCCCTCCGTTAGGAGGGAAGAGACAGGGATGAAGAGGCAATGACATGCTGCCCCGAAATAAAAGGACCCGGAGTAAAAGGGACGCAAAGAGTGTCGTTTGGAACAGGACAGACCGCTATGTGTGACGGAACAAGAACTCGCATAGCTCTGTGATCAAAGCCCCCGTCCCTATAGGGGGGCCTGCGATTGACGTTTCAAATCACTTGCTTACAAGGCGGCACGAAGTAACCAGTCCGGTCGATAATAGGGCCATAGTAAGACGGTAGACAGAGAGATAATGCCGGTGTAGCTCAGCTGGTAGAGCACATCATTCGTAATGATGGGGTCGTAGGTTCGAGTCCTATCACCGGCACCATTTTTCTTACTAATTGAAGCTTTTTATCGCTGATTTCAATCACTAATCTTAATCAACACGCCTCTGTCCGGCGAAAATGAATTGACAGAAAACATATGCTGTAGGCTTAATTCCCTCATTCTTTTCGATCATTTTAACAGGCAGGCCATAGATCTGATAAATTTGTTATAACACCCCCATGGGAAC
>JAQRMX010000049.1 GCA_028599125.1 Alphaproteobacteria bacterium
TTGCGTATTATTGCTCAGAAGCGTGTGCAATGGTCAAGGGCGGATGCTGAGGCATTCTATGCTGTTCATAAGGACAGACCTTTTTTTTCTGATCTTGTTTCATTTATGATTTCAGGGCCAATCGTTCTTCAAATTCTTGAGGGCGAGGGTGTAGTATCCAGAAATCGTGAGCTTATGGGAGCGACGAATCCGAAAGATGCCGCACCTGGAACGATTCGCGGAGATTTTGCTGAGTCCATTAATGCCAATATTGTGCACGGGTCTGACAGTCTTGCGTCTGCAGTGACAGAAATTGCCTTCGCTTTTGATCCGGGTGAGATTGTTGAAGCTAGTTGAGACTAGGCCCACGGTATTTTTTGTCTTTGGGGGAGAGAGGTCTCTCTTCTTTTGTGTTTTTCATGAAATGTGGCTCCCGGAAGGGAGTGACAGAATTCTTGTGGTTTCGCTTTGTTCTGTTTTAGCAAGCTTTGTACGTGTGACTTTATTCCCGGTGATTCTGATTTGTCCGGATGCAAGTGAAGCGAGCGCAGGGGGATAGAGTTTGTGTTCTGCTGCAAGAACGCGAGCCCCGAGAGTCTGCTCTGTGTCGTCAAGGAAAACAGGAACAGCAGACTGGGCAATGATAGGGCCGCTATCGACTTCAGTTCTGACGATATGAACGGTGCAACCGGAAATGCGTACTCCCGAATTGATAACGTTCTGATGGACATGAAGCCCTTTGAAGGCGGGAAGTAACGAGGGATGAATGTTGAGGACTTGGTCACGCCATTGTGAAAGGAAGGAGCTGCTGAGGATCTGCATAAACCCGGAAAGGCAAATGAGTTCAATTTTTTCATCTTGCAGAATTTTTTGGAGTTTTGTTTCAAAATTTCCTTTTCCCTCGCAGGCTTTGTAATCAATAATTTTTGTTAAAATTCCCTCTTCACTCGCTTTTTTTTCTCCTTCTGTATCCTTGCGATCGGCGATAACCAAGCCGATATACGCGGGGAAGCCTGGGTCACGGGCCGCATCTATCAGGGCCTTCATATTGCTTCCACGACCAGAGATAATGATGGCGATTTTTACCTTTCTTAATGATGTCACAGGCTCAAATTCTCCGTAAACCTAATTTGTGTCTGTCCTTTTCGTTCAATGAGTGCCCCTAGAGTGAAGACTTCCTCACCGGCCTGCGTTAGTGTGGTAATGATTTTTTCCTTTTCTTCTTTTGCGATAATGAGGATCATACCTATGCCACAATTGAATGTGTTTAACATTTCTTCTTGTGTGATTTTTCCCTTTCGGGCAAGCCAGTGAAAGACGGGCTGAGGCCTGATCTGTGAGAGATCTATCCATGCTGTCAGTTCATTTGTCAGGACACGTGGAATATTCTCTTCAAATCCTCCCCCGGTCACATGTACGAGCGCTTTTATGCTGGAGTAGGCTCGTAGAGCGGTGAGGAGTGATTTGACGTATATTCGTGTTGGCGTCAAAATGGACTGGGCTAGTGATTGTGAAGTCATGAAGGGGGCCGGGTCATTCCATTTGAGTCCAGATTCTGTGATGAGTTTTCGAACAAGCGAGAAGCCGTTTGAGTGTAGTCCTGATGAGGCCAGTCCAAGAAGAAGATCACCCCTGGTAAGTTCTTTCTGCGGGAGGAGGCGATGCCGTTCAACAGCCCCGACCGCAAATCCAGCGAGATCATACTCTTTTCTCTGATATATTCCGGGCATTTCTGCTGTTTCGCCCCCGATCAGTGCACAGCCAGCCTCCTGGCATCCTTTTGCAACTCCCTTGATAATTTCCGTCGCAACTGTTGTTTCAAGATAGCCGGTTGCATAATAATCAAGAAAAAAGAGTGGTTCCGCGCCATGAACGATCAGGTCGTTAACGCACATGGCAACGAGATCCACGCCGATAGTGCTGTGAATTTTGCTTTCCGCTGCTATTTTGACTTTGGTTCCCACACCATCATTAGCGGCAACAAGAAGCGGATCTGTAAATCCTGTTTTTTTAAGATCAAAGATTCCACCGAACGAACCGATTTTTGCCTCAGCTCCCGATCTTGCTGTTGTCCGGGCTATGGGCCGAATAAGATCAATCAGCTTATTTCCAGCATCGAGATGCACACCGGCAGAAGCATATTTCCCGGTCTCCTGTCGATATTTTTCAGATTTTGTCATAGTGATTTTCCTGGCAGCCTGTTCCCTGTATATGCCTGTATATGCCTGTATATGCCTGTCCCCCAACGCAAAAGCGGAATCAGGGCTGTATTTTATTCAGGTGAGCGTGCAATTCCCTGAATTCGAGTATTTTATGAGAGTCTGAAGAAAGCAAGGTGAAATGGCAAGCTAAAGCAGGATTTTTTATTTTAAACGATTTGGCTCCGTCCGGAGAGGGATCTGCGTTTACCTTATATTCTGTATTTGTGAAATGAAAATTCATGATTTTCAGATAGAAAGGAGGAAGGGAGCCGCGAATATGCACGCCATTTTACAATATTTTTTTTTCTATGTAGGAGCGCTGATTTCAAGGTGTTTCTTGCTGCCAGAAGAATGAAGAAATTTTTGTGGTTTTTGTTTTCTGCGATATTTCTCAGGCAGACAGACCCTTTGAGTGTCTCTTTTTTTTTCTCTCTTAAGATTTTGTCAATCATGCTGTTCTTGTTTGGCCTGGGAAATTCTGCACTTTCTAGCACTTATGATGTTGATGGGCTGTTTGTTCAAGCAGATGCGCGGGATGCGGTAACTGCCAAAACTGAAGCGATATCCCGTGCCAGATTTCAGGGATTTTATGTTGTCTTGAAGCGCATTACACCGATCCTTTACCATAAGAGGCTGCCGAAACCGGGCAATGAGTTCGTACAAAATCTAGTGGAAGGCATTGTTATCAGAAGAGAGCGAAATACCCGTACACACTATAGTGCGAAGATTCGTCTTCGCTTCAATCCTAAATATATGAAGTCATTTTTACGTAGATCCGGTATTCCCTTTTATGATGTACAAGCACCGACCTGTCTTCTTTTTACGAGCTACAGGCAGAAGGATGATGTTTCATTGGCATCTAATAATCTTCTTGGCCGTGCATGGAGCACACTGGATCTGGAAAATAGTTTAACACCGCTTGTTTTGACACGGTACGATGAAAAATTTGCAATGAAGGACGTAAAAGAACTTCTGGCAGGAAATCTGAAGATCATGGACTCTTTTCAAGGGCTTTATCGTGTTAATTGTGCGTTTTTCAGTCTTTGTGAGACTATTGTACAGAAAGGCAAGGAGATGATTTCCTGTTATCTGAAAGGAAAATACGGTATTGATTTTCGGCATAAGGTGCTAGTCCCTCTCAATGGGGTCATTGGTGATCGTATTTTTCCGATTTTGCGTAGTTCTGCTGCTCTGTTACTCAGAAATCTTGAAGAATTTTGGAAGCAGCGTTCTTTAGGCCGGTCAGTCAGGATCTTTCCCTAAGGCATTAAGGCATGAGGCTTTCTGTGATTTTATTTTTGATATTTTCTCTACCTTCTGGAATTTTGGGACATCCTGGTCTTAATTCTTGCCTTATTGATTATCCAGGAAATGATTATCTAGTCTGATCAGATTATTTTTAATTGAACAAGGAGCATGCTCTCACACACTCATTTGTTATTATTTTGTTTATTTTACGGTTGGTATTTGGATATTGCACCACAATGTTCTTTATATTTTCTCCTTTTTTGCCCGTGTTTCTCTAATTTCGACATCTTTTTGATGTGAAGAGACTGATCCCGGGGATAAAAAATTATTTCCTTAGGCCCATGTTCTGTTGATAGTTTTTTGAGCTGTCGGAGACCAGGAGTGAGATCCCGTTCCAGAGAAAATAACCGGATGCCTGCCTGCTGACGAATGAAACCTTTAATCTTGAAGTACGACTATCTCTTTTCTGGAGGATCAGTTAGGTCAATCAGTAAGAATTTTCTAAAAAGATGCGACTATATGCCCATAGGCATATGCTTATACCTATACCTACAGAATGGATGTTGTTTGACCCTGCGGTCGTTATGGGTATTCATTTTTATGTTTTTTCTTGTATATCCGGAGTTTTTTGCTAAAAATTCTCTATGAAAAGACAGGAAAGATGTTTCAAAAAGCGAGCTATTTTATGTCTTTGCAGGCTTCAAGATGAGTGTTGAAATGAGAGACTATTGTTGAGCCACCTGAGTCTCCTGGGAGTTCGTGCGTTGGTATAGAGTGTTTTTTATTTCTGTGAGGGCCTTGTTTCTGTTAAGACATATTGTTTCACAGAAAGTACTAATGATGTCATATCTGAGACGTCGTTTCCTGCTCAGAACGGATTTTACCGAAGAGAGATGTTACAGAGTGCTTGTGTCATGTTAATTTTTATCTGGTAGAGGGTGTTTTTCCCATCAGATCTGTTTTCTCGTTGGAGAGGAGGACAGGATTTGCTCTCCCTTTTCGGATTTATTCTGAAATTATATCGGGGGCTGGTATTCGGAGTGATCTGTGAATGTTTGTTCTGGAATCATCTACCCTTTAAACGCTAAATATGTAAACGCTAAATATGAGCTTTTTATCTTCGGTGAGATTTCTAGTGATTGGGATTTCCAAATTCCCTTCTGGAAGGACACATTTATTCATGATTGAAGTCCCTACGGCCATATGTCATGAGAAAAGCTGCTCTGGCCTGGCGTGCCTGAAGGAGGATGAGAAAGGCGCATGTTCTTTGTCTCTCTTTATATAAATATTTCTAACATTCTTACATGTTTCCGTCTTTTTTCTTCGATTCCGGTTTCCTGGCTGATTTTTCATGAGCATTTCCTGTGGACGCTTTCATTAATTTTTCTAGCCGGTATAAGTGATACTTTTGATGGTTTTCTTGCGAGACGTTTTGATCAATGCACTGTTTTGGGGAGCTATCTTGATCCTGTTGCAGATAAAGTCCTTATTTTTTGTGTATATGTTGCCCTTGCGATGAAGGGGGCCTTGCCTGTTTGGTTAATGTTTTTGGTGATTGGACGCGATGTACTGATTGTTTCTGTTTTTCTTTTTTCATTGGCGATGAAGTGGAATCTGAATTTCAATCCGCTCTGGATTGGAAAAGTTTCAACATTTTTTC
>JAQRMX010000005.1 GCA_028599125.1 Alphaproteobacteria bacterium
GATAGGGATAGGTATTGTAACCAAGCGATTCCATACGTTCCTCATTCATCCGTACACCCTGAATAATCAGTCCAAAATGTGAATTGACGATACGGTGTATGAGAAAAAAAGACACAAACAAAATGAATAACGCGGTGTAATATAAAGTTGTATCGCTTTCTAATGAACCTAGTGGAAAAAAGTGGCTCCGCGTATCAATGAGCATACCATCTCCGCCCCCATAAATCTCCAGGGACATCGCAACAAAAAACAAAATTTGTGCAACAGCCAGAGTAAGCATGATAAAGTGAACCCCTCTCACACGAAGCACAAGAGCACCAGTTGCAAGACCGTAAATAGCCGATCCAGCAACAGCGATGAACAAATGCAACCAGCCACTATCATAACCATGATAGGCTGGGATGCCGACAGCATAAGCACCAATGCCCAAAAAAGCAGCATGACCGAACGAAACCATACCTCCAAAACCAAGAAGCAGATTCAGGCTCGCTGCCGCCGTTGCGAAAATAGCAACACGAGTCCCAATGCCCGTATAAAACACCCCTCCCCAGAAAGGAAGAGTTCCAATAGCAACCAAACACAACAGGATGATTAAATACCGTACCGTAAAATATCTCAGCATCATGCTCTCCCTAACGGGTCTTTAACGGAAACAGACCTCGCGGCATAAAAAACAAGATTACAAACATAAAAAGATAAATCAGTATGCTGGTTACCGCCGGTGCAACCGTTTCAGAAATCTGGCTCGTCACAAGAAATTTCAATAAATCATCCACGAAAGCCCGCCCCATCGTATCAATAAAACCGATGAGCAAAGCAGCCCAGAACGCACCTTTCACGGAACCTGCCCCCCCCATGATTACAACGATAAAAGACAGAATCATAATCTCTCTGCCCATCCCTACAAATCCACCGGAAAGGGGCAGAACCATCATGCCGGAAAAACCGGAAAGAACGGCTCCCAGGGCAAATACTACCGTCAGAAATCTTTGGACATTTACACCAAGTGACGCAAGCATCATACGATCCGATGAGCAGGCACGAATGAGCATGCCAAAATGCGTGCGATGAACGAGAAAGTACAAAAAAGAGGCCACAAAAACTCCCACAAGGATAATGATTAAACGATAAAAAGAAAAACCTCTGAGAACAGGTAGGTCCATACCGATACGCAAATAATCCGGAAGAGAAATCTGCACACCCTGAACACCCCAGATTATCTGGACCAAGGCATTAAACACAAGCATGATACCAAATGTTGCTAAAGCCTGATCCAGATGATCCCGCTCATAAAGATGACGGGCAAAAAGCAATTCGAAGGCTGCACCAAGTAATGCCATCACAGGCAAAGTAAGAAAAATACCCACGAAAAAAGAACCGCTTAACAGGGTGAAGGATGAACAGATAAACGCACCTATCATATAAAATGAACCATGCGCCAGATTTAAAAATCCCATGATTCCGAAAATAAGTGTGAAACCAGCCGCAACCAGAAACAAAAGAACGCCCAACTGAAATCCATTCAAAATCTGAACGAGGAGCAATTCGAAGCTCATTGCCCTATCCTCTCCTATTGCCTAGGTAAAACAGAGAACCCGTTCCACTCCCAAAGCATTCCACGATCAGCCACTCCGCAATGCAAGGGAAAGAGGCAATAAAAGGACATCGGAATATACACACGACAAGAATCTCTATCCACCCCTTATCCAGAAAATAAATATCCAGAAATACACAATGCATAGAAAATATATGCAGAACCTTCTCTTAATACCCCGTAATCAAAAAAATGCACAAACACAAATAAAAGGCCCTTATAAGGCCCAAAAATCCTACTCCCCCTTACACAAGGAGAACGCCACATGCTAAAAATAACAAAACTAACGGAGACACGCATCCACATAAGGATCTTGATGATCTATGAATATGGTTTCAACTACTTCACTTGTCCAGTTGCTTTCTTTATCTGTAACAATTTTTCGCAAATAAAAATTCTGAATTGGAAAATGGTTCCTCCCAAAACGAAATTTTCCTCGGACAGATGGAAAATCGGCTGTCTCCATTGCCATACGCATCCCCTCACGATCCGTCAAATCTCCCTTAACTGAGGTCACCGCAAGATTGATCAGATTGATCGCATCATAAGATTGCGCCGCATAAAAAGAAGGATAACGATTGTGCTTAGCACGAAAATCCGTAACAAAAACATTGTTTGCAGGTATATTTAGTGTCGGGTCCCAGAATTGAGGAAACAGAGAACCAGGCACACTCTTCAGGCCAGCCTCCTGCATACGCGGCAGAGTCGTTGCGTCAAAAACAAATACCGTATAGAGAGGAATATGTTCTGCTAATCCCGATTGCTCATACTGATTCAAAAAAGAAAAATTGCTCTTCCCAGGGTAAAAAGCCCAGAGTGCATCGGCACCAGATGAGCGCACCTTGGCAAACTCTGCAGAAAAATCAAGTTGGGGCACCCCCCCCCATTTCGTCTGATCAATACCCATAACCTGCCCCTTAAAAACACGAAGAAAGCCTGAAATCATGTCCTTTCCAGCCGTATAATTGGGAGCCATCATGTAAATATTTTTAATCCCCTTCTTGTTGAGCACCTCACCAATAGCCATTGACATTTGGTCCCCCTGCCAGGAAACAGAGAAAAAATTATCATGACACATCTTCCCTGCCATCTGGCTGGGACCGGCATTTGCGGAAATAAGAAAATTACCGGCATTCAGGACAGAACGGCGCGATGCAAGTAAAACATGCGACCAGATAAAACCCGTGACAAAGTCCACATTATCCCATTGCACCAGCTTGTCCGTTACCTGCTTACCAATCTCAGGTTTAGATTCATCATCTTCATAAATTATACTGACATCCAGTTCTCCCATGCGGCCCTTCAGATGCTCTAGGGCAAGTTCAGCACCAAACTTCATATCTTCACCAATGAGGGCTGCAGAACCTGTCAAAGTTGTCACGAATCCGATTTTCACCTGATCATGTGTCTCTTTTTCACCTGAAAGGGCAGGATTTGATAAAAAACATAAAGCTAAAAAGATAAATATAAAGATTTTTTTCATCGTCAAGCTCCTGATCATTGCAATCAGATGGCTCCTCTCCGGAGCAGCTAGCCAGAAAAAAGGAATAACGCTTGTGTTTCCCGACAAATCAGATTCTTCAGACAAGAAAAAAAGAAGGCCTGAACGGAAAAAACATACGGAATAATAAGCCCTTGTCCATAAGAGCCTTAATTTCATAAAAGGCATCAATCCTTCATAACCGGTATTCCCGCTCATTGCTTGATTGCTTATACTTTACAAAAAACACATCTACCTTCCAGTTCGCTCTATTCAGGATAGTCTGTACCGCTCGAAAACGCAAAGCAAAAGAACAGGCCTCCTCCTAAGCCCACTGGACATAAACGACAAGATCATAGATCGTGTTATTGTTCATATTCAACGCCTTATCCAAGGTATCAATAGACTTTCTTCAATTTCAGCATTCAAGCGCTTCTTTTTTCCTTCGCCTCTAACACTTCATGCACAAAATGCGCTGACGAGCTTCATCGCCATGACTAGAGCGTTTCTCTGATAGTTCCATGTAAGCCACTTTACTGTAGTGAAATCGGTGGGTTTCGCCTTGGCCTTCGCATTGTCTACATCATAAAAAGTTAAACCCTCAGACGCCATTTTCGGGTAAAACACTTACTGAGTGATTGTTGTATCAAAGACAGGTAGTGCGTATTCGTCCAAAACAGTCCACATATCGCCTCCCAAGCGCCTACCTTCAACCGTATGAGAAATGGGAAAAACTTGCGAGCAGAACGCCATATGTGGCCTTTCGAGAGGCTTTAATAAAAGCTACCAGATCGGACGCAGCCCAATTATCATAGGGTGAAAGTTGAACCCGGATCAAAACAAAATCAATGACTTTGATACAAGCCCGCTATCATGTCTTCAAACTTGATAGTAAAATCGATCACCACGTAATCCCACGTAATCATACGTTTGTCTCCATGTTGGTGAGCATCTTAACGTTTTCGACAATGTCGAGTAAATCACTCAAGGGACCGAGCAAGGCGCTCATACTTAATGATGATCAACACATCGTCGTTACGGAGCTGATCAATCATCCTGTTCAGATCTGAAAGCTGACACTTGGATCCACTAATCATATCAGTAAAGACCTTGCCAGCTCCTTCCGCCTCCAGAGCGTCAGTCTGGGTATCAAAATTTGGTCGTCTATAGAGAGGCGGTCATATCAAATAATCATAGTTTTTTCATGAGTTTTTAACCTTTAAGCTATTGATGTACCGTGGAGCACGGGAAACAAAACAAAAACGTCCATTCCATTTTTGGATGGTAGTTAATAGAAAGGAATTTTTATCATGCCCAGCGTCTACTCATACCCTTTGTGACCGCGACCACATATCCGAATCGTGACCTTTCAGAACATTTGCGCACGAATCCACCTATAAGAAATGGCAACTAGATTTAGCGAATTGCACTTAGGTTGTGAGTGGCTTTCACAATCTGTAATCCATTAATTCATCTCTTTTAGCCCTCTGGCATTAGCCTCCTATCAGCCCACTTTCATATTTTATTGATTTTCTTTTTTCGTTATAATAAGAACGAAATTGCTTCGGTTCGGATGTTTTCTAACATCTGATGAAAAGGGAATACGGTGAAGTATAGCCAAAAAGTACCAACTCCGTGACTGCCCCCGCAACTGTAAGCGGTGAGTGATACCTCTGTTAATCCACTGTTGCGTAGGAGCGCGATGGGAAGGTCCGGTAAAGCTTCGACCCGCAAGTCAGGAGACCTGCCGAGCTGATCATCCAAACCACGCGCGGGGTGCGCTGAGTTTACGGTTTTTCCGTAGTGGTGACAATTTCACCGTCTGCGGGGGGCTGATGTTCTTCCAACGACCAATACTAAAGTCGCGCGCTCTCTGGGCGTGATCGGAAGGATGAATTGTGAAACTTAATATTTTAGCAATTCTTGTCGGTATAACTTCTGTTTTCAGTCAATCTGTACTTGCCCAGGATACCTTTGAATTGGACCCGATTATTGTTTCGGGTGGCCTAACACCTATCAAGGAAAGCAAATACGGTCGCTCAGCATCAGTGCTGACCAATGAAGAGATTGAACAGCGCGGGATTACCACTGTGCAGAACGCCCTGCTCGCGGTGCCCGGTATATCAGTCATCGGGTTAGGCAACAGCTTTATCCAGGTGCGTATCCGAGGTGCTGAGGCCAATCATACTCTGATCCTGATCGACGGCATTCCTGCCGCCGGAGGCAATGGAGAATATATCCTCAGCGGACTTGAAATTGCTAACATCGAACGTATCGAAGTGCTGCGCGGTCCGCAATCGGTGTTCTACGGCTCCAATGCCTCGGCGGGTATGATCAATATCATCACAAAAAAAGGCAAGAACGGTACAGAATACGGTGGCTCTGTCAAAGTTGGAAACGGGCATTCTTCAACCGCTCGCTATTCGTTTAGAACTGAACGTGGTGGCATTGCAGTGAACCTGTCGCATCTTGATGATGATGGATACGATTATTCCGGAAGCAATGGGGAAAAGGACGGAATTACAGGCTCTAACCTGAATCTGAGCGGCGATTACATGGCCACCAAATGGCTAAAGCTTGGCTTTACCTTTCGCAATTCCGAGGAAGATTACGCATTTGACAGCAATAATTTTTCTGCTACCACCGCCGACGACTATGTCATTGACGATCCAAACCAGAATACCAGACGGATAGAGTGGCTAGGTAACCTTTATGCCGAATACGAGGGAATGGACAGGCACTTGACTCACCGGCTATCACTGAAACAGACCGATTTTGAACACAGCATAAATAGCAGAATACCGACCAAGACCAACCGATTGGCTGCCAAATACTTGCTCAGCTTCGGAATAGATGGCCAAATGGTTGCCAATACCGACCATTTAATGAACGCAATGCTGGAATGGGAACGCGATACGTCCTCAACTAATCCAAATTACGAACGCGAATCCAATTCAGTTGCCTTGGAGTACCGGGGCAGTCTGGTCAGCGGGTTGAGCTATCAGGCTGGTATTCGCTATGATAACAAAAGGGTGTTCGAAGATAATCTCACATGGACGCTGTCAGCAGGCTATACATTTGAAGGAAGCGGTATTCGGGTTCATTCCTCTTCGGGGACCGGCGTCGTTGACCCGTCATATTTTGAACTGTTCGCCAATTCGTTTGGCTTTGTCGGCAATTCCAACCTGAGAACCGAGAAAAACAGCAGCTTCGATCTAGGAATTGAAGTGCCCGTTCTTGGCGGTCGCGGTGTGATCGACGTGACCCTGTTTCACGACGAATTGACCGATGAAATCACCTCGCTGTTTGATTCTGTTAGCAACATATCGACCTATATTAACCAAACCGGTAACAGCAAACGCCAAGGTATAGAACTGTCGGTTAATCTGGCTGCCACGGACAGCCTGGATCTGCAGCTAAACTATACTTATCTGGATGCAATTAATCCTGATGGATCGGTTGAAATACATCGCCCTCAGCATGAGCTTTTATTGAGTATAACACAGCAGATATTTTGCGGGCGCGGCAATGTAACGGTTGATTTGCGGTATGTCGCCGGGAATTATGACTCGCAGTTCTTTAGTCCCTTTGGGAGGGCGAAATTGTCTAACTACATGATCGCAGATATGTCGGCGCAATATGAACTAAACGACCGAATTGTGCTAACTGTGCGTGTCAACAACCTGTTTAACAAGGAATACTCAGACGTCCGGGGATATGCCAAACAAAACCGGATCGCCTATATCGGGTTGCGGGCGGCGTTCTGAACCAATCATCATGGCCTGCATTACATTCGTCTTTGGCAATGCCGCCCTTGCCGATCCGGTACAGTTGGTGTCGATGAAGCTGTGTACAGATCAAATTGGCGATGCTTTTTACCGCTCTCGATCAGCTATCTGGCGCAGGATCCGCGCGCCACAGTTTCCATGTGCTGCCCAAGCTGCTACGCTTCAAACGCACCCATTCAGCCAACAGGCCAATTCCCGATGGATTTGTACCCTGCGCAGAACTTTACCAAAAAAATCCGGTCTCGAGCAAGATCAGTGAAGACAAGGAATTTGAACAGGGCGCATTTGACGCTTTTCAGAGGTTGCTCACCACCTGTGGGATGGAGGAATACCGAGCCGCTAAAGATCGCGCATGGGTGACAATGACCGATGAAAAGCAACCAGGGATTACGGTGAACCCGCGCCCCGGCGCGGCCTATCCAGGTTGCGCAACGTTCTTCAGCAATAGCGGAAAATGCACCCTGAAACACCTCTGATTGCTGCCTTTGATCATGATTCGAATGAAGCTGATTCAGAAAATCAGGATCATTAGGAGAATAAAAACATGGATATGACCAAAATTATCGAGTTTTTGCAATGCGGCAGGTCCGCAATGCGGGTCATTGCACTTCTATCGGCGCTTAACCTGATACTGATCCTATGGAAAATCCTGGACCTTATCCGCATGAGGGCGCGCCTTTCTGGTGCAGAGATGCATGCCTGCCACCAGCTCGATCTGTCCGAGGCTACAGCCCGTGAGGAAACCACACGCGTCGCCAAAGCCAAATTGATCTGCATCCGAACTGGCCTGCGCGCGCTTGAGCTGATTGCTACCATCGCTCCGCTGATTGGCCTTCTGGAGACACTTCTGGGTATGGTATGATCAAGGCCTTGCAGGACAATGGCAGCTGCGCCGATCCCTTTCCTCTTGCGGGCGGAATATGGCAGGCCCTGCTGAGCACGACAGCGAGTATAGCAGTGGCAATCCCGGTATCGACAGCGCTAACATGGTTTGAAAGCGTGATCGAGCGAGTGCAGGGCGATATGGAAGACTCCACCACACGGATATTCACCCACCAACAGCTCGCACCCGATATCGCCTTGGAGTCAAAATAGCGTAAAATATGTTCACTTTTTTTGCCCCCATACCCCGACACAAGCCCAGACTAATACCAATGATCAATGTGGTGTTCTTTCTGCTGATTTTCTTTCTAATAACCGCACAAATCAACCCGATTGAACCTTTTGAGGTTTCTTTGCCCATGGCCGGCAGAAAAGTGCTAGTTAAGAAAGCAAACATTCTGTTGATTGATTCAGATGAATTGCTTAGCTTTGATGATATTCAGGGTAACGCTGTATATCAGGCACTGGCATCCCGCAAGAACGCAGGATTTTCTCTGTTAATCCGGACTGACGCAGATTTGCCCGCTAGAAATTTCGTCGCAATTATCATGCGCCTCACAGCTCTTGGGATCACCCGTGTTGAACTGGCAGCCGAGTACAGATGATGCGTATGTTTGAGGAGATCATATGCTTCATAGTGGCTCTCACGTTGCATTTGCTATGCTTCTGGGCACTGGCTCAGGGTGTGAGCTCTGCCAGATTTGTGGGGAATACGGTGATCTCTCTTGAAGCCGTACCGGCCA
Source organism: Alphaproteobacteria bacterium (assembly GCA_028599125.1). Taxonomy (GTDB): domain Bacteria; phylum Pseudomonadota; class Alphaproteobacteria; order Rhizobiales; family NORP267; genus JAQRMX01. Next base: position 8,488 of record JAQRMX010000005.1, read on the forward strand.
GACTTTCTGCGCAGGTGACAGATTGGCAGCGCCCGATTACGCTTGTGAACACGGAACCCCAGATGGCTGTGCCTATTGACACGGCTGTACCTATTGACACAGCCATTGAACAAATATTTCCTGCAACAACCATGGATACCGCGCTTGCATCTATATCTCCGGTCCTACCTATTATGCTCCCAGGCCCATCCGGGGTACGGAAGATTGATGCGGCACTACCACCTCATCAAGAGCCAGCACCAGCCAAATCCACATCTAAAACAAAACCAAAATTCACCTCGACATCCACCCCAGTTCAGGTTGCTGCGGAAATTGGTCAAAGCCAGTTTATGAAAAATCAATGTAATGTGGACATCAGCACCTGCGATGCCGCCCGAACCCAAACACTGATGGAACGTTGGGGCGCGCGTATAAGACAGAGCATTGAGCAGCGCAAACGTTACCCACGCGGGGCAAGGTCAAGTGGAACAGTGTATATTCAACTGTCGGTAACTTCCGGTGGACAGCTTGTCATGACAAGCTTGCGCCAGTCATCCGGGAACGCCGCACTTGATCAAGCCGCACTTGACACTGTGCGACGCGCAAGGTTTACACGCGCCCCTGAAGGGCTGTCAAATGCACAGTACACTTTCAATTTGCCGATCACATTCTCTCGATAGTCATTCTTGCAATATGAAACTGGAATTCCCCTGGTTTGATGAAGACTTTTCACCTAATGAAAGTTAAGTAATTCTGATTTGCTCTGGCAGGGTCGTTTCCCGGTGGCATCTCTATCAAGTCAGGTTCAGTTCACGAACTTGTTCCTCCATATCTCAACAGCCCATAATCCATACCTTTATCCCTTATGCGCTTGGCTGTTTTTTTCTAATTTTAGTTCTTTTTTCGTTTCCGTTACAGCCGTACATCCCTGATTCCATTGGCACGCGCATTAATCGGTCCTTTCAGATCATCAAAGCCAACGCCTTATTTCTCTGAACCTTTTTCTACGGACTCTACCACTTTCCTTTGGCGCTCCTTTGCCAACTTCGAATCACTGATTTGGCACACGTGTTTTCCCAGACGTAAGCGACTTTATCAAAAAACAGATGCACTCTTATTCCAGCTGGTTCAGCCTCTCGCTCTCCTGTTCCTTAACCAGATCTTGCTACCTGAAATCTTCATCTTTCTGCTAAAATTCACTGCCCCCGGCAGAAAATTATTCCGCATCAGATAATACAAACAGGGGGTTCTCCGAAAAAATCATCGGCGCGGATTACAAAACAGCCAATGATCAGGAGACCACAATCACCTTCTGTATTATTCAGAGAGATTAGGTTGGGGCCGCCAGAGGTCCAAATTTTCCTTTCTTATTTTAAGAAAATTCCCAACCTTATGATCCTTGTGTTAGATTTGGGGATTAGAACCTTAAGGCCTGATCGTCGCGGGCAGTTTTATAGGTCATCAATTATCCGCAAGAAGCGAATTCTTTCATTATGGCTTGAAGCGAAGAGGAAAGCTTTTGTGTTTTTATATGCGTGTTCCAGATCTTATTAATAACCTAAGACATTAAATCAAAATAATAAATTAGAGTTATTTTGGCTGCTCGGTATGTGATATCGCGAAAATTTAATAACTGAGACTGCCACTTTCATCAATCCCTTTGCGGATAAATGACTGCATTTTTTCAAAAATTACTTTATTCGCAAGAGGACTGAATTGCACATCATCAAGAAAGGGACCAGCAAAATAATTTCCACAGCGACAGCCCATGCACAGGAAAACACCTATTCCTCACGCTCCTATGGGGAAACATGCAGCTGGGATCATCCCATGACTGGCCAGCATTGTTGAAACAATCCAGAACCCCAGACTTTACAACCCCAGACTTCACAGAAATTACCAAATCGGCTGAGGGAAAATAATGTTGCAAATTTGCCACAAATTCCTGTTTAATGCACTTGAAAGTCGCTACCACTTTACGCGCAATCTCTACACAAGCACGTGTGGAAGCACTAAAAAACATATTTACAACTGGATGGAACCGCCAGGACAGTGCCTAAAACAAGGCTTGTCAAATTCGGTCTCATCGCCAAGGACAAGCTCACCATAAGCACGCTGATAGCCGTTGTATGGTCGCTCCCGGAGGGGAACTCCAATCACCTTCAATGTTAAGACTTCAGAAGTATCCCAGTCTTTAACGGATATCACAAAAAACAAGAAACGAAAAAATAAAAGAAAATTGTCCTTTTCTTCATTTAAAGAAAAAGAATATATGCTAAAATATTGTTCTATTTGTTGATATTCGACGTCTGAAATGCAGACGAATCAGAGGTGAGAATAAAAATGAACTCACGTAAATTTATATGATTAAAATCAAAGTCACAAATTAAAATTAACAGAAAGTACATTATAGATCCAAGGGCGGGGATAGAAGATATGCAGAAAATTCACTTCATTCGTCATGTTATACAGACTTATATTATAAATATTTCTTTTACATTCATGATTTTCCTGATCCTGCAGACAATAGAAGCACACGCAGCCAGGCTGTCGGCAGAGAAAATTGCAAAGCAGGTCATTGCCATCGCCAAGGCACGAGGAGCAGAAAGCGCGACATATCGCTCTGCTCACACAACAACTGAAGGTGTACTCGTTGAGGAGCTAAGATTCAAAATTAAAAAAGACAGGAACAATGAGGACCATATCAAAATAAAATCTCTCCTTTTCAAAAAACCGGCTTTAGGAAAAAAGGGAGCTATCAAAGCAGAAAGCTTAACAGTCTCAGGGTTGAAAGTGAACATTGCAAATGAGAGCTTTATGATAAGTGAAGGAAAATTCTCTGAAGTCCTTATCTCCAGATCAAAGAAAAATATCCTCGGATTCTACGATCAAATATTACCAACAACTTACAAAAAAATGGCACTGCGGGGTATCAGCGTTCAAATTCCAGATCATCAGGAAGGAAAAAAGTCAAAAATCTTTACCTTCCCGATTGGAAGTCTCACTTCTGAATTAAAACATGAGAAGCCGAATTATTTTATCAAAATTCACCTTAAGGATGCAGTTCTAGAAGCTTCCAAAGGCACAAAATTGATGAAAAAATGGATGGGAGCGCTGGGCTATCAGAAAATTACTGGTAGCATAGATATTGCCCTTAAATGGAAAAATGGGCCAAAGCCGATTCTGAAAATTGAGCAGATTGAAGCCAATGTACCGGAAGTAGGAAAAATAATCCTATCCGGTGAGGCTGTAGCCCCTGGTAAAAAAGAATTATTTGAATTGCAGACAATGCCCTTTCTGATGTTCTCCAATTTGTGGAAATTCAAATCGCTTAAAGTTACTTTTGCAAATGATTCCGTTATTGAACGATACATCAGAAAAGAGGCTGATCAGAACGGTATCACTACAGGAGTGATCGTAGGAGATATACTCAAGGATTTGCCGAATAATATTAAATCTCTGAAAAACAAGGCGTTCTCTCTCAAAGTTGAGACAACTTTGAGAGCTTTTCTACACAAGCCCGGAAATTTATCCCTTTCTTTCAAAGCAAAAAAACCGCTCCCTTTCGATGAGATGCTGGAGGCACCTTACATAACCTCTGATGAAAATGTGGCCGTTAATATCAACGCTGACTAAAAAGACGCCTACAAGCAGTTAGCAGTAAAAAAGCATTCTATCCGCTATTTTGGCTGTAGACAGAATCAAGACGTGCCTTTTCAAAATAAAAGAAAACGGCCACCAAACTGGGCAATCAAAGTAACAGGGAGGCAGCATTAATCCGCGTAGGGATTGTTCACTTTACGAATGTGAAGGCGTATTGGTGTGCCAGACAAATCAAATGACTCACGTAATCTGTTGATCAGGTAGCGTGTGTATGATTCAGGCACTTCCTGAGCTCTTTGTGAAAAAATCACGAAAGTGGGTGGGCGGTTCCTGGGCTGTGTCATGTAGCGCAAGCGAATCCGACGGCCTGAAACGACCGGAGGAGGATTCCGCGTGGTTGCATCCTGAAGAAAACGGTTAAGTTCGGGAGTCGGGATCCGCTTTCCCCAGATATCAGCCACTGTAAAAACAGCTTTCATCAGTTTATCAACGCCCTGGCCTGTTTTTGCAGAAACCGAAACAAGGATTATACCGCATATTTGCGGTAATAATCGTTTTACTTCCGTTTCCATATGAGAGAGTATTTTCTTTTTATCCCCTTCAATCTGATCCCATTTATTCACTGCCATAACAATAGCACGGCCTTCATTGATAATCATATCGGCAATCTGAATATCCTGCTTCTCAAAAGGATGATTGGCGTCAACGACAATAATCACAATCTCAGAAGAACTGATAGCGTGAAACGTCTCACCTACAGATAATTTTTCAAGCCGCTCTCTGATCCTGCTCTTACGACGTACTCCTGCCGTATCATGCAAAAGAAGCTGTTTTCCGTGCCATGACCATGGGATCTGGATGGTATCACGCGTAATTCCTGCCTCGGCCCCCGTTAACACCCTTTCCACACCGACTATACGATTGATTAAAGTTGATTTTCCTACATTAGGACGGCCGACAATCGCAACACGCAAAGCTGAAGGTGCAGATGAAGGTGAAGATGAAAACCGACGCGACTCTATCCTCGGAAGAGTGACGTCATTTTCACAAACAGAACCAACACGACCCAACAAAGAAATTTCTGACTTATCCTCTTGCCGACTCACATAAAAACGTAAGGCCTGATACAGATCGGCGCTCCCCTCTCCATGCTCGGCAGAAAGCATAAGAGGTGTCCCAAGCCCCAGACTAAAAGCATCAATCACACCTGAATTAACTGCATTCCCCTCACACTTGTTTGCCAAAAGCAATATTGGTTTGCCTTTCTTGCGCAGAAATTCTGCAAAATGAATATCAGAAGAAGATACACCGGCACGGGCATCAATCAAAAATAGACACAGGCTGGCCTCATCAACTGCCCGCTCAGTCTGAATGCACATGCGGGCATCAAGGGAACCGGATGGAACAACCTGCAAGCCTGCCGTATCAACCAAACGAAACGAAAGGGCGCCCCAAACAACGTCTTGCTCTTTGCGATCACGCGTAACACCGGACTGATCATTAACAAGAGCTAGACGATAACCAACAAGCCTGTTGAACAGTGTGGATTTACCAACATTGGGACGTCCAACAATCGCAATTGTCAACACGAAGCTACCTCTTAAAAGATCACAGATTATTCAAGGACCAAGAAAGACCCTTCATTAGTCAGCACATAAATGCGGCCATTGGCGATCACAGGTGCAAGGTAGACAGGCTCAGCAAGATCTATATGTGAAAAAACATTTCCACTCCTTGCATCAACAGCAAGGACAAGTCCATCTGACGACACAAGCCATAGCAATCCCTCGGCTAAAACCGGACCACTCCAAGTAAGTTCCTGATCCGGGGTTGAAAGCCGGGTAACCCAATATGACTCCCCACTTGAGCGATCAAGGGCAGCAAGTCGTCCTTCAAGATCAACCAGATATACAGCCTTTCCGGATACAGAGGGCCTTTGTGAACCGGAAATACCTTTCCGCCACAAACGGAAACCTGTGCTCAATTCAACAGCAGAAAAAAAACCGGAGGCCGAGACAGAGTAAACAATGCCTTTGTCAATGACCGGGTGCGCCGCGACATTGCTTATTGGCCCAAGACCAGAAAAATAACGAGAACGAAAAAGCTTTTCTAACCATACAGGCTTGCCATCAGACCTTTCAAAAGCAACAACCTCACCGGAAGAAAAAGGCACCACGACATTGCTACCTGCGACCGCAGGACCAGAAAGGCCCAACAGCCCGGAAGCAACCTCTAGGCCCTGATAATCCCATTTCTGTGCGCCAGTAAGCCCATCAAATACAATCAGACGGTCACTTTTGGTAACGACGAAGACATCTCTGTCTTTAACAGTAGGTGCAGAACGGAAAGGAACTGCGGAATCAAACCGCCAGAATTCTGTTCCGTTCATAGGATCCAGAGCATGTAGAGTGCCATAGCCGGTCGATACGTACAAAACATCATTTTCCACTGCTAGCCCACCGCTGTGAATGATCAATTTGCTAGTTTCAGGATAGAGGTACAGAAAATTACGCGGACCACCTGTGACAGGGAATGAGACAAGATTACCCTCAATATCAAAGATAAAAACATGATCCTGATAGATAAGCGGTGGGCTCGAAAGACGACCCTGACCTGAAGAACCCTGAACAATTTCAACAACCCTGGCACTTACGGGTATGTGTGTAAGAGAAAGATGCCCCATTGCATTTGCATGATTACCGCCTGATTGGGACCAACTATCATTCATCCTCGGCTCAGGCAAAGGAGGTGCCAGATCATTCATTTCTTTCTGGAACAGAGCATCTTTCTTCAGGACCAGGAGACTGCGCTCTCCTTCCAATTTTTCCTCACTGGGGGTGAACAGCCCCAGATCAATCATTTTACAGCCTGGCAGGGTCATCACTCCCAAGAGGGAAAAAACAAAAAAAACTGCAGAAAAAAAAGCTGAAACCGTCATTTTTTAACTCCTTCTGCAGTTCCTGGAATCATTTTCACTTCCTGAGAAGCAAGAACCGAAAGCATAATCCGGGAACGTTGTCTCACGCCCTCCGGAGCATCCGGATTTATAAAAATCTGCCTGAAAATCCGTTCCGCCTCCAGAATGTCTCCAGACCTGTACGCAGCTAAACCTGACAATTCAAGTGCAGAAGCACGCCAAGGAGATCCGTCAACAAGAAGAGGAGCAAGATTCTGTTCTATTGCTTTACGATCAGCCTCATCAAAAGATAATCGCACAGACTCAATGCGCGCTAATGATCGTAACGCTTCATCAGACGCGTTAACTGACAAAGCCTCATAAACAGAAAGCGACTCAGCACGCTCCCCACGCTCCATTGCCAGACCTGCCTTGATAAAAAAAGAAAAATCCTTGTAGCCTCCCTCTCCATTCTCGAAAAAATCCTCTAATGCCTGAGAGGCCTCTTCTGTCTTGCCCTGTTCAATGAGATCTAGCAGCATTTCAAAACGCATGCCGGATTCATTTATCCGAGCGTTAAGATTCCATTTCCAAAACACATAGCCACCTGCGCTTACCACAAACAGAAAGGCAGAAAGCGCAATGAAAAGCCAATAACGACTCCAGATGACCTTCATCTTATCGCGACGCAATTCTTTATCAATTCCATGAAAAATAAACTCTTCAGTCATCCCCACCCACTTCAGTTCAGCACAGAGAACAAAAATTGACAACATACCCTTGGACAAGGCTCAACAGAAGGCACCCCAAAATAAGATAACACAGATTCTAGGTCACTAGCCAAAAACATCCTTCTTCGGCCTCAAAAAACAGATATGAAGGAAAAAATCCCCAGACTATCTATAGCCCTAAACAAGAGAAATACCGATCACCCGAGAGTGAAGATAGAACAATAACGTCAAGTAAAAAATAAAGCCTGCAGCCATAGCAAGTACATCATTAAAAACAAGAGACTTTTTAGCTACAGCAATATTTGTCCCTGAGACATTAACTTTAGGTTGAAAAAACCGAATCACAAATAAAATAACTGACCAGACTAGAAAACTACCAAATAAAAAAGAACCAGCAAGATCCCCATTGGCCATGAGATGGGAAAATGCCCATAGCAGCACGGCTAAAAGTAGGGGATGACTGACACTTGAACTGATTTTTCCGGAGAAACAGAATGAAAATAAAAAAATGCACGACGGAATCATGAACAGGAAAGAAATATGACGGCTCCAAGAAGGAGCCTGCCACAAAAATACAGGATCATAACGTACTGCCGCATAGCCAGAAAAAATCAGATACAAGCTTAAAAAGGAAAAAAAAATAAACAAAATCTTATAAGGGAGCGGACCGATTTTTTCCCGCAACCCCAACAAACGTGGCAAGGAATGAGAAGAAAAAAATAAAACCAGTCCTACAACCAACATGCGCATTGCATACCTCTCTCAAAATTCCAAAAAGGCAAAGATACCAACAAAAATACCAGGCCACGACAGAAATAATAGCATTACAGAAACGCTGGTATGAAAAAAACATCAGCTTTCAAAGAAAGCCCTGAAATCTGAAGATAAGTCTTCCCTTATAAGATACAGGCTTTAATAAAAAAGCTGAAAACAAAATTACAGGGAAATAAGTCCTCAATCAGAAACCTCTTGCCCGACAAGAACCGCACGAACCGCATCCAAAGCCTCTGCAGCTCTGCGACCATCAGGACCACCGGACTGGGCCATTCCGGAATTTCCGCCCCACCCCTTTCCACCAAGAACCATCGCACCAACACGGATCAGATCCAGAGCACTGAAACGCCCTGTCAGATCATTGGTCACACCAACGATAATACCCGCCCGAAATTCCTTATCTAACCCTACCAAAACCACAATTCCAGACCTTAATTTTACCTTCGCTTCTTCCGTAATAATCCGCAATTCCTTTCCTGAAACACCCTCCAAAACACGAGAAAACAGCTTGAAAGAACCAATCTCAATTAGAGCTGAATTCCCTGAAAGAAATGTCAATTCACTCAAAGCTGAATGACGACGCAAAATAGCAACATCACGCTGCAAACGTTTCCGTTCATCTAACAAAGATACAACACGTTGACCGATTTCTTGCGGCATAGCCTTCAAAGATCCGGCAACCTCTCTGATCAAGCGTCTTTGCCCGGAAAAGCAGGATCTCGCGGAAGCACCTGCCCGTGCTTCAATACGACGGATCCCAGAAGAAACAGGCCCATCGGAAACAATCATGATCAAACCAATCTCACCTGTCCGGCGAACATGCATTCCACCGCATAATTCCATCGAATAGGTCTGTTTTTCTGTGTCATTCATAGACCGACCCATGGAAACAACACGAACCTCATCGCCATATTTTTCACCAAAAAGCCCCATCGCACCGGCAGAAACAGCATCGTCGAGCCCCATCAAGCAAGTCAATACTTCGTCATTATTCAACACCACCATATTGGAAATCTGCTCAATCTGCTCAATCTCTTCCAGAGAAATGCTACCCTCATGACTAAAATCAAAACGTAAGCGACCGGGTTCAACCAGTGAGCCTTTCTGAACAACATGATTCCCCAGCACCTGACGCAAAGCCTCGTGCAAAAGATGAGTCGCCGAATGATGTATCCTTATATTCTCACGCCGTTCTCTGTCCACAAGCAGATTTACCGACTGACCAATTTTCAGTACACCGCGAACAAGGGTGACGCGATGGAGAAAAAGGGACCCAAATTTTTTCTGCACATCATCTACACGCCCGTCAACATTATCAGAAAACAAGAGCCCACAATCACCGACCTGTCCTCCTGATTCTCCGTAAAAACAGGTCTGGTTTAAAATGACGAGCCCTTCTTCACCGGCATTTAATTCATTAACCTCCGTCCCTCCCTTTACCAAAGCCGTGATGATTCCACTGGCCTGTTCTGTTTCATAGCCGAGAAAATCAGTTGTCCCTGCCTTCTCCTGAACGGTAAACCAGACATCAGCCTGGCATGATTCACCTGAGCCTGCCCAGGCTTTGCGGGCAGCAACCCGTTGCTGCTTCATCGCAAGGTCAAATCCTCGTCTGTCCACAAGAATTTCCCGACTTTTCAAAACATCTTCAGTAAGATCAAGTGGAAAACCATAAGTATCATAAAGCTTGAAAGCAATTGAACCATCAAGAACATCCCCGACACTCAGAGTAGAGACAGCCTCATCTAGAATCGATAATCCTTTATCAAGAGTACGGCAAAAACGGCTTTCCTCAGCGCCGAGAACACTAGAAATCAGGGGTTCGGCATTACGTAATTCAGGGTAGGCTTGTCCCATCTCGGCAACAAGAGTCGAAATCAATCGAGACATTAATCCATCCCAGGCAACAAGATTGTGGGCATGACGAAGAGCACGACGGATAATCCGGCGCAAAATGTAACCACGGCCTTCATTGGACGGGATCACTCCCTCTATGATTAAAAAACTGGAAGCCCGCAAATGATCCGAAATGATTCGGTGACTGACCGCATCACTTCCTTCAAATCTCACACCAGTTATTTCAACAGAAGCCTGAATTAGGGACTGAAAGAGATCAATTTCGTAATTGTCGTGCGTACCTTGTAAAATGGCAGCCAGCCGCTCAAGACCCATACCCGTATCAATTGAAGGATTTGGCAGAAACAAACGTTTTTCCGCGTTCACCTGTTCAAATTGCAGAAAAACAAGATTCCATAGTTCAACAAAACGGTCTCCCTCCTGATCTGAACTGCCGGGAGGTCCCCCCAGAATATGAGGGCCATGATCAAAAAAAATCTCAGAACAGGGGCCACAAGGACCAGTATCCCCCATCGTCCAGAAATTATCAGACGTGGAAATACGGATAATCCGGCTATCAGGAAGAGACGCGATCATCTTCCACAAGCGCACACTCTCTTCATCTTCCGCATAAACAGTAACCATCAGGCGATCAACAGGCAAACCAAATTCTCTGGTCAGCAAAGTCCATGCAAGCTCAATCGCTACATCCTTGAAATAGTCACCGAAAGAAAAATTACCCAGCATTTCAAAGAAAGTATGGTGACGAGCCGTATGACCAACATTTTCCAGATCACTGTGCTTTCCGCCGACGCGTATGCATTTCTGTATACCCGCAGCACGCGATAAAGGTCGTTTCTCTCTTCCGGTAAACACCTCTTTGAATTGAACCATCCCGGCATTCGTAAACATCAAAGTAGGATCATTACGAGGTATCAACGGACCGGAAGGAATGATTTCATGGCCATATTGCGCGAAATAATCAAGAAAAACAGAACGAATATCATTGACATTGTTCACAGGCCGCCTCCTTCAGACAGGGGAGGAAAATAAAATAGGAAATGACCAAAAACCTGGGACAAAAGCCTCGTCATACCGTATCATCCAGCACAGACAATCCTGTCCTTTTTAGAAAGGACAAAATCCATGAGACCCAAGAAACATCAAATTCAAAAAGTCAGAACCACAAACAGACAAACTTTAGAAGCAAACCCAACTACCTCTGTCCCGCTCTTCACAAAATTGAAGAATAAGAGCAAAAATCAATCCGCTTCAGCGGAAGGCACATCCTCTTTCTTTTCTTTCTCCACGCCAAAATTCGCGTCCATAAGCGCTCCGGAAACCAGTTTCTTATCATCCCGTAGCATCGATTCAATCTCAAAGGCTATATCCTCATGTTCCTTCAGAAAAATTTTGGCATTCTCACGACCCTGACCAATCTTTTTGCCTTTATAAGAAAACCATGAACCTGCTTTCTCAACAATGTCTGCCTTGACACCAAGATCAAGCAATTCACCACATTTGGAAATACCTTTGCCGTACATAATGTCAAATTCAACCTGACGAAAAGGAGGAGCAAGCTTGTTCTTCACGACCTTTACACGTGTTTGATTCCCAACAACCTCATCGCGATCCTTGATGGCACCAATCCGACGAATATCAAGACGTACAGAAGAGTAGAATTTCAATGCATTCCCACCCGTTGTCGTCTCAGGATTTCCGAACATGACACCTATCTTCATCCGCATCTGATTGATAAAAATAACCATCGTCCGTGAACGAGAAATAGAGGCCGTCAATTTCCGTAAAGCCTGGCTCATTAGCCGTGCCTGTAACCCGGGCAAATTATCGCCCATATCGCCTTCAATTTCTGCACGTGGGGTTAGAGCGGCAACAGAATCCACAACAAGAATATCAATTGAACCGGAACGCACAAGAGTATCGGTAATCTCCAGAGCCTGTTCGCCCGTATCAGGTTGCGAAATGAGAAGAGGCTCTATATTGACACCAAGTTTTCGTGCATAAATCGCGTCCAAAGCATGCTCTGCATCAATGAAGGCGCAATACCCGTTTTTCTTCTGGGCCTCCGCAATACAATGGAGCGCCAAGGTCGTTTTTCCCGACGATTCCGGACCATAAATCTCGACAATACGACCACGCGGAAGACCACCAATACCCAAAGCAATATCCAAACCCAAAGACCCCGTTGAAATTGTCTCGATTTCAACTACCTGATCAGCTCCAAGACGCATCAACGCGCCTTTGCCAAACTGACGCTCTATCTGCCCGATAGAAGCATCCAAGGCCTTCTGTTTATCCATAAAATACCTTTCCTGAAATGAGAAACACGTGTACCTACTTTACCTCTTATTTCATACCGTTAATCATCTTGCAACAGGGACAACTTTAATCTTAACCCCTGAATCTCAAAGACATAAACAGAAGAGAAACGTAAGAAAAAACAAAGCAGAAAACGTCATATCCCCTCTAAAACTCGCTTAACAGTAGAGGCAAGATCCTTAAGATTAAAGGGCTTTTGAAGCAAAGTGAAGCATGCGTCATCCTCCAGATTCTTCTGAAACGCATCTTCCGCGTAGCCGGATATGAAGATAATTTTTATATCCGGAATTTTCTGACGCAATTTCTTAAGCAAGGTAGGACCGTCCATCTCCGGCATAACAACATCGCTGACAACCAAATCCACCTTGCCTTCATGCTTATTAAAAACTTCAAGAGCTTCAACCCCAGTTGAGGCTTCTAGAACCGTATAACCACGGGACGAAAGTGCCCGCGAAGCAAAGGCACGGACAGCATCCTCATCCTCTACCAGCAAAATAACACCATTGCCCGTCGTATCTGAAGCCACAAATCTGGTATCAGGGACCTTAATATCCTCAACCACACCGGAAGTTATATGGCGCGGTAAAAATATAAGGAACGTTGTCCCTTTGCCAAGCTCACTTTTGGGGAAAATAAAGCCACCCGTCTGCTTGACAATACCATAGACCATTGACAAACCAAGGCCCGTCCCCTTACCCACTTCCTTGGTCGAAAAAAAGGGCTCGAAAACCTTCTCTGTTACTTCAGGGCTCATGCCTTGCCCTGTATCGGTGACCTCAATCCTAACATAATCAGAAACCGGCATCGCCTGATACCCGAGATCTTCAACATCCTGCATGCTTACATTGGACGTATTTATGGTCAGCTTTCCTCCATCAGGCATCGCGTCACGAGCATTAACAACCAAATTCATGATCACCTGCTCAAATTGGGTCATATCAGCCTTCACCAGCCATAAAGATCGATCAGGAAACACCTCTAGTTCAACTTTTTCGTTAAGAAGACGGGCCAAAATAGCTGTCAGATCTGATATGACATCATTGAGTTTCAAAACTTCCGGCTGCAGAGTCTGACGCCGCGAAAATGCCAGAAGCTGACGCACAAGACACGCAGCTCTGTTTGCACTTTGCTTGATATTCATAATGTCCTGAAAAGCAGGATCTGTCGCGCGATGTGAAGAAAGCAACAAATCAGAATAACCAATAATAGCCGTCAATACATTGTTGAAATCATGTGCAACGCCGCCGGCAAGTTGACCAACAGCCTGCATCTTTTGGCTTTGCGCGAACTGCATCTCCAGTGCACGCTGCACTGTAGTATCAACCGCATAAACCAACGCAATCTCTCTGTTTGCTTCTGTGTTATGCACAGGACTGACAAACAAGCGTGCAGAACGGTTCGATTTTCCGACAAGCGTTACATCAACAGGAGAAATATCCCCCTTACCTAAACCTGCCTCACGTAAGGCATCCTGCACTGTTTCATGACTTTCATTATCCAGAAGCTGTGAAAGAAGAGGATGAGAGCCAAGACGGGAATTACATTCCGCCTGTGTTTTTGCAAAATTGGAATTTGCACGCACAATACGGCCTTCATTATCAACCGTAGCAATAGAGATGGGCGCATTGTTAAAAAAACGGGCAAAGCGGACTTCCGCAGCGCGAAGATCTTCCGAAACATCCTCACCTTGACTCCGATTGATCACCAATGTACGTGAATAGCCATGGCTGCCATCAGCTGCAAAAGAAACGCCATGCAGGAGCCGTACAGGAAGAAAAGTCCCGTCACAGCGACGCAAATCAAGATCAAGAATCTCCGTACAAATCTTCCCTGGCACCGGAATGGCACGGGATAGCAAAGCCTCCGTATCACCGACCACAATATCAGAAATCGCTAACTCCCCTGAAACAGTCTGGGTCAGATCAAGACCTAACCAGCCTGCAAGTGTGGCATTCATATAATCAATACGGCCATTCCCACCTGTAGAAAAAAAACCTGCCGGAGCGTGATCAAGATAATCAATAGCACGCTGCAATTCCTGAAAAGTATCTTCCTGCTTGCTACATTCCGAAGTAATATCCACAACACGCCACAACGTACATGCCTTGTCCTTTCGAAGGACCGGTAAGGACATCATAATAGGCTGCACACAGATACGATACCAGCAAACACGCTCTTCATCACCAGCAATAACAACCCGGAATTCCTCCTGCCATTGACTTCCGTTTATGGCAGCCTGAAAAAGACGGTAAGTAGAATCATTGGCCTCAGGATTGGCCGCAAATGCACGTTGCACAGTTGGTGGCACGCTATGCAGATCCGCGCCGCTCAAAACCCTGTAAGCGTCGTTTGAATAAATGACACGATGGTCAGACGCTGTAACAACTAAACCTTCTCCGAGAGATTCAGTAATCACAGAAAGTAAAGGGCTGAAACGCCCCTGCTCACTAATCCTCAAGAAACCAACAGCCGAAGCAAAAAGGGAAAGGACGCCTACAACAGAAAAAAAAGCCAGAAGAAGCAGGACAAAAGGTTCAGCTTCTTCACGGCGCATGACCGAAAGCGCAACAGCTACGCCGACAAGACCAACAGACAGAACCAAAAGCCAAAATAAACTCCCCTGACGATCGTTCATTTTATTCTGCATCTGCATTCCCTGAAGATCATTCATTTCCGCTCCGGGACGCTTACTGATAGTCCCCTCCGTTTCCATGACATCATCATCCCCAAAAGTGCCGGTTATGCCAAAAGGACTCAAAGCCACACCCACGCGCGCCCCGAAAATCTTGTCCCAAGGTAAACTATCCCATACTACGACACCATAAAAAACAAACATAATGCAATAGTAGAAAATGCAAAACTCTCACTTTTCACAATATTGGACCTAAAACAGGCAATATCATCAAAAGTCTAAAATCCTTCCGTTAGAGGACACACACTGATCATGAAAACCCGTATACAGAAACACATTCTCTCATTTGTGAACAAAACAGAAAGGTCATGAAGACAGATAAAAATAAAACCGTCCAGCAACTCACGGGTGTGCGTGCCCTTTTCCACCGGAACGGAGAAGCATGACATAGCGGATTACTTCTGCAACAGCTTTGTAATGCTCTACAGGAATCTCCTCCTCAATCTGCACCACAGCGTAAAGAGCCCGGGCCAGAGGAGGATTTTCTACAATCGGGATAGCGTGGCTCTCTGCAATCTCACGAATCTTTAAAGCAACCAGGTCAACGCCCCTGGCAAGGCAAACCGGAGCGTTCATGCCAGACTCATATCTGAGCGCAATCGCATAATGCTTCGGGTTTGTAATAATAACGGATGCCTGATCAAGAGATGATATCATCCTTTTTCGTCCTCGTTCCATCCGAATCTGACGCAATTTCGCCCGAATCTTCGGATCTCCCTCCATCTGCTTATGTTCGTCACGCACTTCTTTTAGAGTCATACGCTGCTTCTTGTTCCAGATAAAACGTTGATAGGAATAATCAAGCAAAGCAATCGGAGCCGTGATTGCAAGCACGCCAACCATAATTTGCAAAATCATATCCCTGATCTGCTCCAATATGAGAAACGGAGAAACACCTATAAGAACAATCAGCGCATTACGTTGTGGCCAGATAATAGAGAAAACAACGATCCCTACGATAGAAAGCTTTGCAATGCCCTTTACAAAATTCATCAAACTTGTCGAAGAAAACAGACGCTTAAACCCACCTGACAGCGAAACCCTGTTCCATTTCGGCTTAAGGGGAGCAGAAACAAAAATAAAACGCTGCTGGACCATATTACCAGCAACAGATGAAAGGGATACTAGCAACATAGGCAATATGACAACCGTAACGATAAGCATACCAAAGCGTTCTGTCATGAGGTATAAATAGGAACCGTCCAAAGATATTAAATCAACACGCGACAGATGAGCTCCCAGTGACAGAGATAGATTCTGGCATATCGCCGCAGAAAAAAGAGCAATCACAAGAACACAACCACACAAGACAAACCACGTCACGATGTCCTGGCTCTTGATAAGATCGCCTTTCTCAAACGCATCATCGCGTTTCTTTTCTGTCGATTCCTCTGTTTTATCAGAGTGATTCATATCATCAGACATATGCTCACCCCTACGTTAGTAATTGACCCATAATGATTTCAAAATAAGTCAGAAATTCAGACATAATGGCCGTTATCAAAAATATGAAAAGTAAAAAACCAGCAATAATATTGAGAGGCAATGCAATGAAAAAGACCTGCACCTGAGGCATAAGACGAGACAATACGCCCATGCTGATGTAAAAAATCAGACTAAATGCCAGAAAAGGAGCTGAGATACGCAACCCCAGAATGAAAATACCGGTGAGAATATCTACCGCCATCTCAACAAAATCAGAAAATGGAAACAAAATACCAGCTGGAAACAAGTAATAGGAATCCCGCAAGGCTGCAAGCATGAGATGGTGCAAATCAAGGAGTAAAATAAGCGTAATCCCTAGCATCCAGAGAAAATTTGAGAATAAATCACTCTGAATAAACTGCGCCGGATTGACGTTCTGCACAAAACTGAGACCCACCTGCACTGAAATGAAGCTCCCGGCAACTTGCAAGCTACTGGTCACCAATCGGCTCACATTCCCTATGCAAAATCCAATGGCTATCTCCAGAACAAGAAATTTCAACATGTAAAAAAAAGAGCCCAAATGTAAAGGAAAATTGCTTTCAAGAAGCGGATATAAAAGGACAACAATTGTCAAAGTAAAGACAAGCCGTACCCTGACAGGAACGACCCGATCGCCGATTACAGGCATAATCATAATCACCGTTCCAATTCGAGCAAAGAGCAACATAAAAGCAAACGCAATCCTGGGTAAGAAATCAACCTCAAGAACCAGATCCATTACTCTCTGCTGATGTAATTGAAAATGAGATTCATATAATCAGACATAACAGAGCCCATGAATGGCATCATAAAGAGAAATGTCATGAAAATAGTAACAATCTTGGGAATAAAAACGAGCGTCATTTCCTGAATCTGTGTCAACGCCTGTAACAAGCCAATCAGTACCCCGCACAAAAGACCAGCGAACATGAGCGGACCCGAAAGTTTTAACAAAACCCAGACCCCCTCCTGAGCAAGATAAAGTACATCTACATCCGTCATCTTTTCTTTCTCAATTTTATGATAAGGTTTCGCCTTCCTGCAAACAATTATGCTCACAAACTAGATCGGCATACGCATAATTTCTTCATAAGCACTGATGACCCGGTTACGGACTGAAACGAGCGTTTCCATAGCCAATTCCGTTTCAGCCACAGCCGTCACAACCTGAACCAGATCGGCTTTTTCGTTTATAACGTCCGTAACAACCCTGTCAGTCCGGGCTCCCATTTCCTTTACTGAATTCAGCGTATTTTGCAAAATATTACCAAAGCCCTCAGAAGAGTCTTCTGAAAGCGGATGGGTGTCCTGAGCTTGAGCAATTCTCGCCGCTAAAGCATACGCATTGGACGCAGATGATGCCGTGATATTCATATGATACTTCTCCTATAATCAACCACTTTGTCTGCCTGTCCCATCAGATGCGGAGAATATCAAGCGTGTGTGAAAACATACTCCGCGTCGCACCGATCATACTCAAATTCGCTTCATAACTACGCTGTGCATCCAGCATATCCGCAGTTTCAATCAAGGTATTCACATTTGATATCTTGACATAGCCACTTTCGTCAGCTGCGGGGTTGCCCGGATCAAAACGAACATCAAAGGGTTTTTTATCAAAAAAAGTGCGACCGGAACGGACCATCTGTGCGCCAGTCTGACGATCCAGATCAACCGTAAAGGTGGGCACACGGCGGCGATAAGGATCATCGCTTGGGGTCTTTCCGGTTGATGAAGCATTGGCAATATTCTCAGCAACCACCCGCATACGAGCCGCCTGTGCGCGCAGCCCTGATGCCGAAATCTTCAGAGAAACAAAAAAATCCATCCTTCACTCCCTATTATTCAGACATCCCTGAGCAAAAATCATTCGGCTCCCTCACCGACCCCACCGAACAGCCGTCCGCAGCAACCCAAGACTTCTGCTGTAAAGGGTCGTTGCTAACCGATAATTAAGCTGGTTTTCGCTTGATTTGAGCATCTCTTCTTCAAGAACGACTCCGTTACGCATTGACATCGTCTCCAAACCATCAGCTTCAAAAAGCCCGGACGGATCATTTCCGTTCCCTCTCTCATTTAGAAAATGAGAATTATGCGTATTGAAAAGGGAGACATTCCTCAAAGAGGAGGAAGAAAGAGAAAAGCCTGAAAGATCCCTAGCCCGGTAATCAGGCGTATTCGCATTAGCAACATTTTCTGCAATAAGTCTCTGGCGCCTTTGATGCCATTGCATCTTATCCTTCAGCGCCGATAAAACAGGCAAATCAGAGAAAGGCGAAAAAAGTAACATCAGCATTTCCTCATAGTATCGCGATGCGTGCAAATCACTCCCCCTTTCCTTGCAAAGCTTCACAAAATCGATAAACAAAACAAGTCTTCCTCACCTTTGCTTCACATAAGCATGGTTAATGAATCGTTAATTTCATATATATCTAATATAAACAATCTTGAAAATCATCTTGGAATTTTTATAATTAACAACTAATAGTTGTGCTAGCGTCGGGGGGAAAGTAAAACTTACTTCCTAATGTAAGCTAAAAAACAGGATACAGGACAGGCCCATGTGGTTGGTTGAAAAACTGAAGAATATACAGACTTCTCCGCCTATTCGGGGACTCCTTTCCCTCTTGGCAGTGTGTCTTACAATCCTGATCACAGTTCGTTTTCTGAAATTTCTGCACAGCACACTCTCCGAAAAAGGGAAAAAAGACAGACAGAGACTATCTGTGAAAGAGATCTTCATAATTGATCCACAACACCGGCTCATATTAGTACAGCGCGACAATACGGAGCATCTCATCCTGCTTGGGGACACACCCGCCCTTTTGGTGGAAAAAAATATTCCCCTGATTTCACAGTCAACTTACCAAGAAAATCAAAATAGGGAGCCACAGATCCCACAATCCTTCTCGTGAAAGAAGCAGGAAATCATCCTGCAGGAAATAAAATAAACAGAGACTTTTTCGCATCATGAAAGAAATCATTCTCTACAAAACGTCTGCGATTTATCCATGACAGTAATAAAAATTATGAAAAATTATAATCCAATGACCGTATATACTCATCCTGCTACCAGAAATATGAAAAAATAGTGAGACATCGCAAATACAATCGCGTGCTCTGTATGGCGTCTTCATGGCTTGTACGCATTATTCCTTATTTTAACGTACTTGCCTGCCTGATGATTTTCGCTACACTCTTTGGTTCTCCTGCCATGGCACAACAAATCACCATTGGTTTCGGAGAAACTGGACTGACGGAACGTGCCCTGCAGCTCGCCGCTATAATCACAATACTGAGCCTTGCCCCTTCAATCCTTATCATGCTCACCTCTTTTACGAGGATCGTTATCGTCCTGTCATTTTTACGTACCGCAATAGGTGCCCAGCAAGCACCACCAAATTCCGTCATTATCAGCCTTGCCCTTTTCCTGACAGCCTTCGTGATGGCCCCCACATTTGAACAAGCCTACAACAATGCCCTACAGCCGCTTATGGCCAAAGAAATCGAAACAACAGAGGCTTTTACACGTGCAAGCAAACCGTTTCGAAAATTCATGATGAACAATGTAAGAGAAAAAGATATTGCCTTGTTTATACAGCTCGCTGAACTTGATACACAAGCGGTTCCTGATGAGATCCCTCTCCAAGTCCTGGTGCCGGCTTTCATGATCAGTGAATTACGTCGTGCTTTTGAGATTGGATTTCTTCTGTTTGTACCCTTCGTCATTATAGATATGGTCGTTGCCTCTGTCCTCATGTCAATGGGTATGATGATGCTTCCCCCTGTCCTTATTTCTCTTCCCTTCAAACTCATCTTTTTTGTCCTGATTGATGGATGGAACATGGTCGTAGCGAGTCTCATACGAAGTTTCACAATCACTTGAGCTACTGTTAATTAAGCTATTTTCAATCAAGCCATTGTCAACTGAGAAAACTGCACATACGGGTAAGACCGGTTACGACAAAATACCAATAAAGAAACCTCCGAAAAGACAGGCAAAATGTTTCACACCCGCCAGAAACAAACAGACAAGCCCATAAATAAGTAAAAATAAATCGGAACAACTACACCTTGCTTGGCCATCCTGGATATAGAATGGAACAGGCCTGAAAGAAAAAAAATGACGGGCACATAATTGAACGCCCCCTGCCACAAAAAATTCAGACAGAGAGACAACAGAGGCAAAGTCTAAATATGGGTCGGTTCTTATTCTTGTAAAACGCTCTATGAAATTCACGGCATTGATGAAGAGATTTTTTTACCAAATTCCTCCAGAAAAGATTCCAATGTATCAATGGAGGCGACGCGTTTCGCATATTCAAGAAATTCCTTGCCTTGTTTCCTGATCGGCTGCGTCAGAACTTCAAATGCCCTTGCATCCACACTTTGTGACATCTTCTCCGTAAACCTAGAATGCAACCGATCAAGGCCAAGGTGATCCTTTGCCAATGAATAGCCAATCGCAGCACGCATAACTTCATAGCGTTCCATGTCAGTAAGAGCTGCCTCTTTACTCCAGGAATCCGAGAGATACCGCTCTACAACTTCTGCAACCTCTTGCCAGCGATTCCCTTTCCAGAGAACATCGGCCCGTAGCCTTTCAACATCCGATCCCGACATCGCCTCAAGAAGGGCAAAAGCCATATCAATCCGGCCACTCTCCGCCAATGCCCTTACCTTAAGCAAGTTACGTTGCTTTTGAAGGGAAAGGGGCAATACCGCCATTCCGGTTCTCTGAAGAACCGACAATACCTTCCCCGGCTCACGATTCAACAGATACAAAAAAGAAAGACGGACAGACACCTGAGCACGGGCGACACCACGCAGACGATTATCTACTTGATGTGTCAGCAACTCAATAGCAAGACCAAGGAGATTAACTTCAACCAGACGATCCGTTAGTTTACGGATCATCTCATCACCCTGACGACCAAAGGGTGTCAGTTCACGATAGTCATAATAAAGACTCAGTGCATCAAGTGCTGACATTTCATCTGCAACACCATCAAGAAAGAGGTTCAAAAAAACAACAGACATCTTTTCCCGGATCCTTTGACTGATTCGGGACTTCGGCTGCGTATCCAATGCGGCACGCATGAGCTCGAATGCACGAGAATAATTTTTCCCGGCAACATGGAGGTCAACCAGAAAATCTATACCCTTAAGCTCGAAATCATCCCCTCGCCATGAAAGTAAAAAACGTTCAAGACTTTCAATAATCTCATTCCTGGGGACATTGCTATCCGCTTTGTTTTGCAAATCAAACCTGTACAGCGTTGCTTCCGCAACTATAGGAAGAATCTTGGTCTTGATTGAGCGATCATAAAAATCCAAAGCCTCTGGAAAACGTCCCAGACCATCGTAATAACGCCCATTGACAAGAAGTACCTCTGCGCTCATGGCAGGATCATCAACAACAGGGGGCAACATATCCAAATGTCGTCCTGTATCTGCAAGATCTTTGAGTTCAAGAGCTGAACGTATCGCGGCCAGTCTGAACAGGGTCTGCATCTGTTCGGAATAATCGGGCAAAGCAGCTTCACCTTTCCGGATTGATACTTGCGCCTCCCGCCAATGCCCTGCCTCCACTTCCATCATTCCACGCCAAAGCATAAGATCAGGACTCAACGGAAGAGAGGGATGCATCAAATCTTCACGGGCTTTAGATGGACGCTTTGCCAGTATGTTGGAAATTCCGCGTAACATCCTGAATGAAGAATCTTCAGTAACCTGCTCATCCGTCTCAACAAAGTAACTTAGGAGACCAAGGGCTTCCACAGCCAGACCATATTTGAGATGAAAACGTACGAGCGCTATTTTTGCATTTGTTTTTTCTTCGTCAGTTGCAAGGAGCACCTGTTCTTCCAGTGTCTGCTTCAATGAAGAAAAATGTTCAAAATCAATCTCTTTAGAAAATTCAATCAAGCCAATTTGAGCAGCCTTTTCATCCCCGAATGATCCCGGACGGGAAAAATTACGGGAGAGAGAAAGCCCCCCTGTGCGTCTCATTACAACCTCATCAACACGCAATACAACCTGTAAATCATCTGCAATTGCTTGAATAACAAGGCCGTGTGCTGAATTAAGGACAGAAAATTCAACGAGATTGAGCGGCTTTATGACACCACTCGGGGGGCCATATGCAGGGATTATAACGAGAGAATCACCTAGATCAGGATCTTTCAGCCAATGTACATGCCGCGCACCAGGCAAGGCCACAAGCAAGGCTGGTTGTTCAGAAATTCCAGAATCGCGTTTCAAAAACAATGCTTTAGGAGGTTTCAAAATGGAAGCACCAATATGCAGCACCCAGACAGAACCCTCCTCCATCGCTGTAATCAGCGCAGACTCTCTCAATTTTATCCGAATGATCTGTAAATGACCCGTATAAGTTACATTAACACTGTCAAACTTCGTCTCCAGTTCCTGCATTATCGGATCCAAATCAACGCGTTGTACCCAATCAAACACAATCCAGACTGTATTCAGGCGATTAAATATCGCCACTGGAACATTTTCCCTGAAAGGAAAAGTGAGCTGGATGTCCTGACCAATTTCCTCCAATCCAGCAAAGAGAGGCTCCTCTGTCTCCCCGAAAAGAACCAACGACTTCCTGTCAGAGCCCTGCATAAGAGTCTCTTCAGGAACAGAAGAAGGCACTATCTTTTTATCCCTCACCCTGCTCTCCGGCCCGGCAGCCGCTAGCTTAGGAAAGAACACTATATCCTGATCAGCATAAGCAGAGAGAGGCAACTTCGGATCCAGAGGCAAAAATCTAACGAAAACAGGTTTTTTATTTTCCATAGAACCATAAAACTCACCCTCAGGGGAGAGAGGTAAGGCAGAGGAAACGGATGGAGCGGTCATTTCTCCAGCAACATCGACATAAAATTCATTATTCTGAACAAAAGAGCGCACACTATGGGATGCATCAACCCGCAACCATACACGCAATCCATCCTCCGTTGGCTCAGACTCTATCATTTTAATTCGCTGAGGAAGGGCGGCTTTCACTTCGCGCAAATCAAGTTTGCCGGCCTGATTAAAGGTAATCGTCACATTTTCATTATTGTGCATGAGTGCAGGCTTAACAGGACGGTCCCAGATAAATTTAAGTCGAGTAAATGTCGGTGCCTGACCCACTTCAATGCGAACACTGGGAACGGCAATCACACCTGCCTCACGTAAAATCTTCACTTTGGAGGCAGCCTCAATTGCCTCGGCACTCTGCATCAGCCCTTTAATCACGTCTTTTGGCAACCCCGGAGGGAAACCAACCCATCCCTCAGGTAAAAAATCAACAAAAAGCTGATGCCCCGCTTCCATGAGATTGATGTTCAGCTTCCTCCTGAGACCCAATCGGATGGCTTGCCCATCAGGATCAAGACGTGCCGCAATGACATAGGGACTCAAAAGGACAGGTAAATTGTCAATATCAATCTCAATAGAATCTACAAATTCCAGGACAAAGACACCGTCATCTAGCGTCTTCACATAGTTCGGGAGTTCATCAAAGGAAAGAATCATTCGCCCAAACCGAGGAAACAGCTCACCAATTACCGTTGCCCGTATACGCGCAGAAACCTTGTCTGTCGCCGCAAAAACAAAGAAAAAAACAATAGACAGAAAGAATGTAATGCGTATAAACGACAAAAAAACAAAAACACGATGCCCATATGCGACTGAACGCCAAGGTAACACCTCATGCCCCCCCTGGCACTTATTCATGCATTGAAACATGATCGAAAAAGTCCGTTCAGATTATCATCATGCTCAAAAGAGCCAGCTCTTGCTCAGCGAGTACATTGCATACCTTCGCAAAGCCCCCTCTCTTCATACAAATTCCTACAATATCAATCAAAACAATCTCCTGAAGACAGCATCAATAATCAGGTAGCATATCACTGATTTCTGGTAATCTTTCCTCCGGATCTTCTCCTGAATCCGGAAGTAAAGATTCCTGGCTGCGATTGGAAATGGCAACTGTCAGTTTTCTGGCAGCAAGACTGTCCATTGAAGCAAGAATATTCGACATTTTTCTTACATTCATCATATCAACAAGGGAAACAAGGACTTCCAGATCAAGTGTTGAAAAAATACGGGCTGCATCCTTGGGTTTCATATTTTCGTACATAACGACAAGACCCTTGAGTTGAGAATTTTGTTCCTCTTTTCGTTTACTGATCATTGTTTTGATGCGCGTCTCAATGTCTTTCAAATCATTGACTCGTAAATTAATTCTCTGTTCGGCAGCCCTGAGCAAGCTTTCCCGCAGGCGAATGGCCGTCTCTTGCTCATTCAAAAGACGCTGGCGCTCCCCCAGACGTTCCAGCAATAAGATACGTGCGCCTTCATTCTCTCCTGACGGAAATACAGGGTTCATGCTATCAACAGAGTCAGACACCCCAGAATCGACAGAAGGAGAGCCGGCAAGGAGAGGTTCGGAAACCTCACGTTTTTGTCCTTCTATTGCGTCCTGAGCTCCTACATCCTCAGGAGCGGGAGACACCGTATCAGACGTCTGCGCAATCGCAGGAGGAATAGACAGAGGCATAAATCCACCCATGAAAAAAAGCCCTGTCAACTTCAAAATAAGCAAAGCAGATCCAGATAGAATGAGAAGAGGCAAGAACCTTATATCACTCATGCTCTCCTTCCATTGGCAGCTCTTCCAGAAGATTCATATGATGAATCTCGATCAGAATTAAAGGACGTCACACGGGCAATCGCAGCAATGCGTTTCACAAGCAGGTCACCTTCCCTTATCCGACTGTTCAACAAAGCCGACAAATCTTCTGCCTGCGTCATTCGTTCCATGAGCGTATCCCGAGCCTCTTGCGAGGTGAGCCGCAAAGCAGAAACCGCTGCTTCCGCCTGAGTGAAAGCCCGATTCAAATCAGCAATCCCGCTGCGCAAAACCTGTTCATCAGAGCGCAAAAGACGAATACGCCGATTAAGCAGGCAGCAAAGCACAATCATAATGGTTAGCAAAAACGAGACTAGACCCTCAATAAAAAAACCAATCGGCAATCCCATCATACTCCCTCCATTCGCACCCCATCAGCGCTTTCAAAGGCAAAAAGACTCATTTTCGGTCGGGCCAAGCCCTTGTTTACATTAACCGCAATATAATCTCCACTGCGACCCATGCGGCCGTGTGTCAGGTGGATATCACCACAGCGCAGGTCAACCAAATCTTCCGGCATAACATTAAAAAACAGAGTTTCGCCGACTTTCAGATCCATCAACTGGTGCAAAGGAATAGCTAATTCATCAAGCACAGCTTCAATTGATATTTCTGCGCTCCATAATTGGGTAGCCAAATGACTTTCCCAGATCGGATCACGGCCAAATTTTTCTCCCATGAACATCTGCAGCAAAAGCTCGCGAATGGGTTCAATGGTTGCGTAAGGAAGCAAAATTTCAATCTGGCCTCCACGATCTTCCACATCAACTCTCAACTTCGCCAAAATAGCAGCATTAGCGGGTCGTGAAATCGCTGCAAAGCGCGGATTCGTCTCTAATCTTTCAAGTTCAAAAGCGACAGGAGAAACAGGCTCAAAGGCTCGCTGCATGTCATTGAGTATCACTTCAATCATTTGCTTGACGAGGTTCACTTCAATCGTCGTGTAAGGCCTTGTTTCAAAAGAAGGTTCAGACGCTTTTTTCCGCCCTCCGAGAAAAATATCAACAGTTGAGTAAATCAGTTTTGAATCAAGTACAAACAGGCCATAATTGTCCCATTCACGGGCCTTGAAAACAGGAAGAATGGACGGAAGAGGGATTGAGTCAAGATAATCCCCGAAGCGTACTGACGAAATTGTATCAAGAGAAACTTCAACATTATCAGAGGTAAACCCGCGCATACTCGTCGTCATAAGCCTTACAAGACGGTCAAAAATAACCTCCAGCATCGGTAAGCGCTCATAGGAAACCATCGTTGACCCGATGAGCACCTCAACACCCGTCTGGGAAGAAGTGTTCTCCTTAAGATCAAAGCCAAAGAGATTATCAATCTCATCTTGAACAAGGAGACGTTCAACATTGCTATGCGAATTTGAATCTCCGCGCATGGCACTGTTAATGATGGAAGACCACTGCGAAACTTCATCTTTGCTAACAGAATCACCTAACTGCTCATCAAGAGCAAACTTCCATTCGTCCGCTAGCGTGTCCGGAATAGGACCATCATCTTCAGCCATTCAAAGACCCTCACTGCACCAACAGTTCTTTGAACAAAAGACTCTTTATCTTCACAGGATAAACTGTAAGACTGACTCTTTTCTTCAACTCGTCTCTCAACCGATAGATACTCGCTGACCCTTCAAGATCAGAAACACGCAACTCACGCAAATAGACTGTTAGCACATCCTGAACCCGCGGTAACAAGGGGGAGACTTTAGTCATCGCCTCCTCTTCATACAGCTCCAGGGTAATCTTCACACGCAGATACCGTTTAGACTGGCCACTTCCTGTTATATTGACAACCATCTGAGGAAGAGGGAAAAAAAATACTGGTTTAATTTCTGCTTTCTCCTGTTGCTCATCATTGTCCCCGTCCGAGGAAGAAAAATACCAGAATACGCCCCCTCCGATGGAAAGCAGCAGTAACAAGCCAATTCCTGCAATAAGAATTAGCTTTTTCTTGCCGGACGGTGCTACCGTCTTGCTTCCGTCATCACCTTTATCCTGACCTTCAGCAGTGACATCCGCCTCATCTCTCATTTCGCCTCATCTCTCATATTTTTCTATGCATCTCGGATCTTTTCACAAGATCGTCCAACGAAAGAAAAAAGCCGCCACAAAACTTCCGGAAAAAAGCACTTCAAGAAGCCAGACACCCGAAAATCATAAGAAATAAGTGATATTTCTTTTTACCCTGCTTTTTATTCTCTATGAAAAAAATTACTAACGATTGATTAACAAAAAATATACTTACAGGAAATTATTGCCTCGTACAGAGAATTTTCTGCCTAATAAAAATATTCTTTCTGTAAAACTACTCATGAAGAACAGATATTCACTCATTAAGAAATGAAAATAAAAAAATATTTTTCTATCGTATAAAAGTGATTAAAGGGAGAGAAAGTAAAAGGTTTCATACCGTATTTCTTTTTTTCACGTCAGAAAAAATAACATCAATATACATATTAAAATACAGCTCAAAATACATCTCAGAAATAAAAAAACGATGTGACATGCACAATTGGCACGGGTTGTGCTTCTCTTCAGCATTGGGACCTTCTTTTATTTCGGAAATTACCCAAAATCGTGGAAAAGGGATTGTATGCCCCCACAAGATGAAAGGACATCGCGATGATGAATAATGCTTTCCTTGTTGGTTTGTC
Source organism: Alphaproteobacteria bacterium (assembly GCA_028599125.1). Classification (GTDB taxonomy): domain Bacteria; phylum Pseudomonadota; class Alphaproteobacteria; order Rhizobiales; family NORP267; genus JAQRMX01. Next base: position 36,157 of record JAQRMX010000005.1, read on the forward strand.
TCGACAGGTTGTCCTTGCACAAAATTTCGAGGCTATCGCCAACAATATGGCAAATGTGAATACCACGGGATATAAAGAGGAAAGAATTGCGTTTCACGAACATCTGGCAGAAAAAAACCAGACATTCGGACAGAATCGTCCTGTCTCCTATGTCACTGGTAACCTCATGATACGGAACTTTACTGAAGGTCCGTTCAAAGCAACACAAAATCCCATGGATGTTGGCATTGTAGGTGACGGCTGGTTCGTCATTGAGACACCCCGTGGTGAACGTTATACGCGTAACGGTGCATTCAAAATCAACGAAAATGGCGAAATGGTAACAAATTCTGGGCTCCGTGTTCTGAGTCAGGGAGGACCTGTTGTCTTTGGGCCGGATGAAATCGGCATACATATCGCGAGTGATGGCACAATCTCAAGTAGTGAAGGAGAAAAAGGACGCTTGCGGGTCGTTGCGTTTGAAAACAAACAACAAATGAAACGCGAAGAAAACAGTGTCTTTGCCTCCGCAGAAACCCCTCTCGCACTTGAAACCCTACAATTGAAAGGAGGCATGCTTGAAGGATCCAATGTCAGCGCCATAAGTGAAACCGCACGTATGATTGAAGCAACACGAGATTACACCGCCGTCGTAAAACTTATTGAACAAATGCAAAACCTGCGTCGTGAATCCATCAAGCAACTGGGATCTGGACAGTAAGAAGACATATGAAAATGTATGAAACCAGGTAATTAACGGAAAATTCATGAAAGCTCTACTAACAGCCGCGTCCGGCATGATGGCTCAAGAACTCAATGTTGAGATCATTTCCAACAATATTGCCAATATGCGCACCACGGGTTACAAGCGTCAGCGCGCTGAATTTCAAGACCTCCTCTACAATACACTGCGACCTGCCGGCACAACTTCGTCAGCAAGTGGTACAATCGTCCCTTCCGGAATTCAGGTGGGATCTGGAGTAAAAACTGCTGCAACTTACCGTATAATGAGCCAGGGAGCGACCGCACGGACCGAAAAAGAACTTGACCTCGCAATTCGTGGTGAAGGTTTTTTTCAGATCGTCCTGCCTGACGGACGTATGGCCTATAGCCGCGACGGCTCATTTGAATTGGATCCCGATGGTACGCTAGTAACACTTGACGGATATACAATACAGCCAGGTCTTACCGTTCCAGAAAATGCCCTCTCTGTAACCATCAATACATCTGGTCAAGTACAGGCCAATATGCCAGATCAGCAGACTCCACAAACCATAGGAACAATCCAGCTGGCACGATTCGTCAATAGCGCCGGGCTCTCTGCTATCGGAGATAATCTGTTTCTGGCAACAGACGGAAGTGGGCACCCTCAAATCGGAGATCCAAACAACCAAGGATTTGGAAATCTTCTCCAGTACCATCTGGAACAATCCAATGTAAACGCCGTATCAGAAATTTCTGATTTAATCGCCGCACAGCGCGCCTATGAAATGACAGCCCGCATCATGTCAGCCGCTGATCAGATGATGCAGGCAACGTCTAACTTACGGTAGGAAAGCTGAATGATGAGCATCATTACACAAGCGTACTTTCTCTTCATTTCTTTCCTGTTTTTCCTCTTGGCAACAGTATCAGCTCAACCGAACGACCTGAAACAAGCAACACCCAGAGCGTCTATCACGGTGGGGAGATCTGTTATTACCCTTGGAGACCTGTTTAACAATACAGGAAAAAAAAGTTTTATCGCCGTTTTCAAAGCCCCGGATCCCGGAAAAAGCGGACAAATCAGTACCCTTCGCCTCGAGAAGCTAGCCTATCATCACGGCCTGGGGTGGCGCAACGATCAGAATCTTGTTTCCGTCACCGTCAAACGTGCAAGCCGACTTATCACGCCAGAAGAAATTCAGAAAAAAGTAGAAGATTTCATCAAAAAGGAAGTCACCCAAACTCCAGGAACACATCTTCTCATCACCTTGCAGAATAACCAGAATGAACTGCATCTTCCTACGGAAAAAATGCTCTCCTTCAATGCAGAAAAATTCAGGATGAAAACAAAAACAAATTTCACTGTGGAAATAATTGCAAGAGAAAAGAAAAAGGTCATTCTGCGGCGATCCTATTATGGAAAGGTCATAGAAACCGTCCCTGTTCCCGTTCTCGCTCAAAATACCGCCAGCAAGACATTGCTAAAAGAAAATCATATTAGGATACAGTTCTTCCCACGCTACCACCTCTCACCAAATATTATCCGGGATATGAATGAAATCATTGGCAAAATAACCCGAAGAATGCTTTCTGCAGGTCTGCCTTTACGACGCACAGACATTGAAAAAAGAAAACTCGTCAAACGCGGCAATATCGTCACCATTATGTTCAGGAGCCCCGGACTCATGATCCGTACACAAGGTCAATCAATGAATGACGGCAGCATTGGGGACACACTGAAAGTCATCAATAATCACTCCAGACGAATCATTAAAACGACTGTCATTGGACCGGGTGTAGTCACTGTCTCACCATCTGCTATGAACCATGCGACACTCAGGTAGGCACACATGACCCAGAAAGAAAAAAAAACTCGTTCCCTCATTCTGAGCACTACCTCTTCCATTATTTTCATAATGGCACTGGGGCATATACTTACTGCGTGTAATTTTACTGAAAAACTCGAACAAGTTGGCTGGGAACCTCCCCTTTCTCCTATTAAAAACCCGATGACCCAGACCGGATACAAACCCGTGCAAATGCCTATGCCAACCTCGGAACCATCCATTTACAAAGCAAATTCACTCTGGAAAGCAGGAAGTCGTGCCTTCTTCAGGGATCAACGTGCAGCACAGGTTGGCGATATTTTGACTGTTTTCATCAAAATTGAAGATCAGGCCCAAATTAAAAACACAACAGCCCGTAAACGCAACGCCAATGAAAACGTTAAATTTGATACTGAAGAGGGTCTCGGACGGTGGGCTACAGAGGAAGTTCTTCCCCGATCACTAGGGTTGTCCAATCTTATTGGAGCAGATTCATCTGGGTCTTCAAGCGGAATGGGGTCTATCAAGCGCCAGGAAGCCATTACGACCAAAATTGCTGCAACGATCCTGCAAGTCCTTCCCAACGGTAACTTGGTCATTGAAGGACGTCAGGAAATGCGGGTGAATTTTGAAGTTCGTGAACTAATTGTTGCCGGGATAGTGCGACCGGAAGATATTGCCGCAGACAACACAATTGATTCAACAAAAATTGCTGAGGCGCGCATCGCTTACGGCGGACGAGGACAAATCACTGATATACAGCAGCCGCGTTATGGGCAGCAAGTACTTGACATTCTCCTCCCCTTCTGAGAGGGCCCGTTAGGATAACCCGGGATCGAAAAGAAACATGGAGCAATCGTAACTACCATGAAAAACTTCAAAAAAGTCTCCCAATTGTCTTGTTCGTACCCTTTGAAAAATAAACAACCGCAATAAACGAAATTAAAGAATCATTATCATTTGCTCATCTCAGCCCTGCGCCGATGCCTCCTGACCCCTGAATTTAGCCAATTCAACATAAGCCCTTAGCTCTATGTCATCAAGAAGGCTCTGCAAATCCGGCTCAGAAAGGGGTGAGCGATGCTGGGATAATTGAGAGACCAGCTGCTCAAGCCTTTCTTTTGGGATCGCCCCAGTGAGAAGATCGATCCGGAGTAACTCGAGCGTATCAAGCAATCCAGATCCGCGATTGACCGCACGTCCACGTCCCTTATCATCGGGACTATTTTTAATTTCCTGTTCTGTCAGAATGGCATCAATGTCTCTGAGCGATGAGACAGAAGAAAAACCAAACGTCGCAGATTCTGGCACAGAGGTATCAAGAGAAAAAGACAGACCAGAAGTGTTCTTCCCTTTCGTTTTGTTCTTGCTGGAGACAGCCTGAGTCTGCCCCGGTTCATTGATACGCATCATATTCTCCCCGTTTCTCTGCTCCCTCAGCTATTTTTCCTGCCTTGCCAACAAAATCCTTATCAATTACGATTCATAAAATTCTTATATATTTAATAAAGTATGAACTTATATAATTTTTGCCCGAATGACACTAACGTCCCTATATTTTTTTCTGAAGATGAAGACAAAAGGATTTTTACAGACTTTTTTGTATTGGGATGAGGATAGTAAAATTCCACTGAGAACCTTCTATGGCATGATTCTTGCTTCTATAAACTTGTACGGAAAAGAAATTTTTGCAGTAGGAGCATTTCTTTGACTTTCAGCCATTGCAGAGTAAAAATCCTTCCTCTTCTCATGGAGGTATGCACAGGGCTCTTCGTTATCTTGTGCCTTGCTCAACCCGCGCAATCAATCTCGCGTATCAAGGATATTACTGATGTGGAAGGTGTCCGTGAAAATCAGCTCATCGGCTATGGTCTTGTTGTTGGCTTGGACGGCACAGGTGATTCTCTCAACAATGCGCCTTTCACGAAACAAAGCCTGACAGCAATGCTTGAACGCATGGGAATTAACACGCGCGGCGCAAAATTACGCACTGCCAATGTTGCTGCTGTGATGGTTACTGCAGATTTACCTCCTTTTTCTTCCCAAGGAACACGCATTGACGTAACTATAAGTGCGCTCGGTGATGCTCGGAGTTTGCAAGGGGGAACTTTGCTTGTGACCCCCCTGATGGGTGCAGATGGGGAAGTTTATGCGGTAGCACAAGGAGCAATTTCCATCGGCGGCTTTAATGTGCAGGGGGACGCTGCCAGTATCACACGCGGCGTTTCAACCGTTGGTCGTATCGCAAATGGAGGGCTGGTTGAACGTGAAATTCCTTTTATTCTGGGCCAGCTCGTCTCTCTCCGATTGTCTCTTCGAAATCCGGACCTCACAACAGCATCACGGATCGTCAAGACAATCAATAAATTTATTGGCAGCAAAAGTGCTCATCTCACCAATCCGGCAACAATCACCGTTGATCTTCCGGAAAATTATGACAGAGATATGGTACAACTGCTAACGGACATTGAACAATTGAGAGTAGAACCTGATATGAAAGCGAAAGTGGTGATTGATGAGCGCTCCGGTATCATCGTCATAGGGCGCGATGTCCGCGTCAACACAGTCGCCATTGCTCAAGGCAACTTGACGGTCATTATCACTGAGAAACCAAAAGTTGTCCAGCCCCTTCCCTTCTCCGCAGGAGAAACGGCCATCATTCCGGACACAAAGATTGCTGTCAATGATAATGCAGACCATAAGCTTGCTATTCTTGATGAGGGGATCACTCTCCGGGAACTGGTTGACGGACTTAATGCATTAGGCATAGGTCCACGTGACATGATTTCCATTTTGCAATCTATCAAAGCCGCCGGTGCATTACAGGCAAAAATAGAGATTATGTAAGGGAGGTAGAGCCTTTGAAAATTTCATCCTTTCCATACAGCAGGAACCGTCAGGACATTCATCCTTTGCCTCTAAATACAGGTCAACTCCTTTCTGCTGGGAAGCAAGAGGCAAACAAGAAAGCATTGGAATTTGAGGCCATCTTTATTTCCTCTGGCATTAAAACCATGTTTTCTGGAATGGATACGGATGGTCCCTTTGGCGGGGGATTTGGTGAAGAGATCTTTCGTGAATTTCTAGCCGATGAATATGCCAAGGAAATCGTTCGTTCCGGAGGAGTCGGAGTGAGTGAACAGATCAGGCGTGAATTATTGTCAATACAAGAGGTGAAATAATGACAAAAACCGCTCAGACAGGACAGCAAGACCAAAAGCAAAGACATTTCGTGATTACCTCAAAGGAAGACGCTCTTTTATTCTGTAAAGATTGCAGCCAGACCATTGATGCTATGATCCACCTCATTGAGCGGGAAACAATGCATCTTCAGAAAATGAATATCGCCGAAGCTGAATTACTTCATTCAGAGAAAGATGAGTTAGCATCAATGCTTCATCAAAAAATCAGCTTTTTCAGAGAAAACGGACGGTTTATCCATCTTTTTGCACCGGATGCGCTCCGAAGTCTCTCCAACAGACACAAGCACCTGCAAAAAGTCATCAACAGCAACATGGAATTGCTTGATGCCCTTAATTCTTCTTTCGAATCACTCATGAGAAAGACGATGAAACATGTGCCCTCAGAAAACGCCGAAATCCCGACTTACTCAGACGATGCCACGCTTTCTGAGCCAGCCGATGACATGCCTTTTATGATCAATCGGAACGCGTAATAAAAAGGACACGCATAAAATCACAGATAGAAAACAGGCCCCACGTGACCTGCAACAGATGGTTATGAAAGAATAGAGAATAGAGAATAGATAGTAAGAAAAATCGCAAGACACATCTAGATTCATGTTGAATAACATTCAATTCCAGTCTCATATGTTCTGGAAGGCTCCTGAACCAGTATTTCATGATTGACTTTCTATTTACTTCTCTTTTTCATTCCTTAAAAGAACAGAATATATAAAGATCATACAAGTAAAACTCCTCTTCTCTTAATCCTTGAAAAACAAACTACTAAAAAATATCTTGATAAAAATATTATGATGCTGTTGCTCTTTGTTTACTGTTAACATTAGCTTATCCTATTGTCTTTATAGTCTCCTGTTAGATTTAGCTGCCCTAAAAGACGAGGCCGAAAAGGCACACATCAAAAAATTTAAGAATTCATAAAGTCTCTAGGATAAGGAACCGCCCAAATGGAGAATGTAACGCTCTCTGCCGCTGTTCGTAATAATCTTTTATCTCTCCAGAACACAGCAACACGCTTAGGAAAAACTCAACAACGTCTGGCTACTGGTCTCAAAGTTAACAGCGCACTTGACGATCCAACGGCCTTCTTCACAGCAAGCAGCCTGAATAGCCGGGCGAGCGATCTGAACCGACTCTTAGACTCTGTTGGAAATGCGATTGAAACAATCAGGGCAGCAGATGACGGTCTGTCCTCTATCACTAAACTGGTGCAAGCTGCTCAGGCTACAGCACGACAGGCGCTTCAGAAGCCCACCACAAAACTAGATAACCCTATCACAATTACAGGTAAGGGTGGACAAATAGGCGCAGATAAACAAATCAATATCACAGGAAACGGAGCATCCCTTTCAAGCGATAGAAAGGCTATACTCCAGGGAAATTCTGATATCGCAGAACTAGTCGCCACTGGCGGTACGATTACCATCAACGGGACGGACATTGACATCGCTGCGGAAGCAACATCAAGCTCAGTACTCGCGGCAATCAATGAAAAAAGGGAAACCACAGGTGTTTCCGCTTCGCTCTCCGTATCAAATAAACTTTTACTGACAGGCAAGGCCGGAAAAGATATT
>JAQRMX010000050.1 GCA_028599125.1 Alphaproteobacteria bacterium
CAATAATAAGATATTAACCGGCTCTCTGTACAAATCATTACAGTATGCCAAAAAACTGATCGCTTACGAAAGGAAACGAATTAATCATGCATCAAGGAGTAAAAGCGTATCAAAAGGTTGCACAAACAATTGTCCCCTCCCGTGAATTGGAAGCCTCCCTGCTCCTCAAAATGGCAGCGCATTTGCAAATGGTAAAAGACAATTGGGTTACGCAGAAGAAATCGTTGCATAGCGCGCTCTATGACAATCGCAGGCTCTGGACAATATTGCTCACATCAGCTACGCGTGAGGAAAATCCTCTCCCACAGAGAGTGAAACAAGACTTCGCTTCACTTGGGCTTTTCGTTTTCAAGCACAGCCTTGAGACTCAGATCAGACCAGAAAAATCAAAAATTGATATTCTGATTGATATCAATCGCCAACTTGCTGCCGGCTTGAGCACGCTTGACGCGACCTGAAAAAGCCTATAACAAAAACACGCTTTGGCAATATGGTAACCTTGCAGAACGGATAGCCCTGATCTAGAAAAAGAAAAAATATGAAATGTAAACAGATGAAATGCAGCGGTTGTTTATTAAGACAGCGCATTATTTTATGAAACTGGATGAATACTTTTTATGAAAAGATTGATTTTAAAGTAAAATTCCCGCATTCTAAATCTTTATGGATCAAAAAATAAATATTGCTTTACTATAGGATCAATTTCTTTAAACAACCCATTAATAAATAAAAATTATTTATAATATAAATTATAATTGAACATAGAACAAGCTTGAAGAGTCAGGTCACGAAAGAATGATCCTGCAGGACGGATTTTCAGGTCCTCCTAGTTGCAAAGGGACTTATATACATTACTAGCCAGACTCGATGGAAACCCAGATTTTATCGAACTTTGCCAACCTCAATACATGTTCTATTTGAATTAACGGGACACTATGGTTTATTGAAAGCTTTCGTGCGTGGGCTGGAACTCTTCTGATAATCGTAAACTGACTACCGTGTGGTTGCCATGTGAATACGTCTTCGCCATGTGCAATGTCATATCCCTCTAGGTTGCCACGTTTGTTAAATTCCCATCTATAATCAGCGTGGGAAAATCTAGTAGCCTCTTCTTCAAATAATAAAAACTGTCGCGTTGCAAAGTTTCTAACACAAACAATGACGCGCAAATCGTCAAATTCGTCTAACGCCTCATTCACCCGAGCATTCCAGATACTTAAACTGCCCTGCCAGTGGCTACAGGGTCTGCGCGAGGGTTAGAAATTCCCATAGAATAGTCTAGGGAATTACGACCAGATATAAGGCGAACGCGTTCACTCCCAAAAGGCTTCTTGCCTTTTACGGTCTTGACCGACCACGCACAGTTTTCTTTGGGGACATCCGCAACACCTAAAGGGCTTTCCCTGTGCATTCCATCAATTGAATTTGCGAATATAGTTCCGAAATCATCGCCAGTTATATCAGCATGTCCAATCGCTATGCGATGCACAAACTGTTTTGCCATTTCAACGATAACCCTATCGGGTATTTACCCTAAAGGGTATTCTTCATGCCGTCTTTTCGCGGTTCCCCATAATCTCACATCGCTCGACGACATCTTTTAGCCTTCCAATAACTGCTTGAACAACGGGCACAGCCACCGCATTTCCAGTCTGCTTTTTAACCTGCGAATCTGTACAGACAATCTTATAGCTGTCAGAAAAACCTTGCAACCTTAGGGTTTCACGAGGCGTTAAGCGTCTTTCCCCATTGACCAGCAAATAATTATATGAGGCCCCAGCACGTAAAGCGCATGAGTGCGGGTAGCTGGATATATTACCGGACTTGTTTTCGTGCCAGATTGAGGGTGTTACTTTTGGTTTGTGCGCGGCAATTCTCTTCTTGCGGATGCGCTCTGACACAAAGAACTTTTCATCTGGTTTAGGATCAAGGATTTCAGAAAGAGGTTTCATTGGAATGCCACCTTCGGGCCATTCAAAATCGCCCAGCCCTACCAGTGATCCTACAATAATTGTCCGTTCGCGTTTTTGGGGGACGCCAAAATCTAGTGCATTTAAGATTTTATAATCCACCTCATAACCCTGTTCTCGTAGGTCACTAAGTATTCGCTCAATAACCCGTCCCTTGTCGGAAGTGGCAAGTTGCTTAACGTTCTCAAGAACAAAACCTACTGGCATTTTTTCTTTGATGATTTCTAAAAGTTCAAAGAACAATGTCCCACGGGGGTCTGCAAAGCCGTCTTGCTTGCCGATTATGGAGAATGGCTGACACGGAAAGCCAGCGAAAAGTATATCGTGGCCTGGAACATCGCTAGGTTTGATTTTGGAAATGTCGCCAGCGGGTCTAATCCCAAAGTTAGCTTCATTACGTATCTTGTGCATGTGGGTCTATGTCGGACACGTACACACATTCCATGCCCAAGTTTTCGGCTCCAACATGAAAGCCGCCAATTCCGCAAAAGAAATCTGCGAATCTCAACCTAGGACCAACACCTAGTACGGCATCAACCATACTGTCGAATTTACCATAAAGAGGGGCATCAGTTTTTACGTTCATTTTCCTATCAGACCTTTATAGGATAGTCTTTTACCAAGCATACCCTCAATTGTTTCGCCAAGGCAATCGATCAAATCACGATCAAGCAGTATCGTGGCGGTGCGCAAACTCACCCACGTAGCGGTGCAAATGCTTTACGCTCATGTGGTGGTGTATACCGTAATATCCCCCCCGTTTTAATACAGCCCAAAAGCTTTCCATGCCGTTAGTATGGGCCTTGCCTCTAACG
>JAQRMX010000051.1 GCA_028599125.1 Alphaproteobacteria bacterium
AAGAAATTTTTCGTAAGGCAATTGAAGATGCAGTCAAACGACTAACGCCTGGATTCCTTCGTACCGTTGCCCTTTCCACGCCACTACCGCCAAATTTGGATCCGTCTGTGGCAGCTTTCCAGCCGGGGCCGCGTTATAGCCAGTTACGGGAGAGGCTTGGTAAGTCTGTAAGCATTATTGAAGCCGAACTTTCAACCGGGCAAGTTCCTGAGAGTGCGGACGTTCTTTTGGTTATGGCGCCTGTAAAATTTGAAGAAAAAGAGCGTTTTGCTATTGATCAGTTTTTGATGCGGGGAGGAGCCGTTGTTTTGACGACTTCAAATTATCGTATCAATATGAAAAAAACTTTTAGCGTCAGTGAGGAAAAATCTGGTTTGGAGGACTGGCTTTCTTCTTATGGAGTCAAAATCAATCCGGAAATGGTTCTTGATAGGAAAAATAACGCATTGCCAATTCCTGTGGAGCGAACTGTCAGTGATTACGTCATTCGTGAGATTATTATGGTTCCCTACCCTTATTTTCCCGACATCCGCACAGAAGGCCTTTCACAAGAAAACCCCGTAACGGCCTCTCTAGGGCAACTCACCATGAATTGGGCTTCCCCCCTGATCATTGATTATAAAAAGGAAAAAAATCTCACGATTGAACCTCTTGTGTGGAGTTCTTCCCAAAGTTGGGTATCACCGGACAAGAAAGTGGAGCCTGATTATGAACTTTTTCCTGAAGTGGGCTTTTCCGTAAGGCAGCCACTTAAATCGGAGATTTTTTCTGTTGCTATCACAGGACGTTTTATTTCTGCCTTCTCTGGGAAAAGCTCGCCTCTGTTGAGCAAGATCGAAAAAACGACCGTTGATGAAAAGAAAAAGGCACCGATCGGACTAGAAAATGAAAAAATCAATACCTCTCAGCAGGCTATCAATGAAACAACAGAGGAACCTCCAATTGAAGCTTCAGGAGAAAATCGCTTTAGAGGAGTCATCACGCACTCTCCTGATAACACAAAGCTAATCGTTGTTTCCTCTTCAAATTTCGCATCGGACATCATGCTGAATCTTGCTTCACAGGGTACGGGGACTACATATACAAGGCCAATTGATTTTTTGCAGAACGTTATTGATTGGGCAACAGAGGATCCTTCACTCCTTACCTTGCGCGGAAAGACACAATTTGCCAATACGCTTCGCCCCATTTCCGCAAAAATGCAAACACTATTAGAATATATGAACTACGCCTTCGCGGCGATTGGTTTGCTGCTTGTCTTAGCATGGAGACGAATTGTTCTCTTGCGTGACCGTAAACATTATGGTCGTATCCTGAAAGAGGTAGCAAAATGAACCCCCTAATTATGATTCTTTCTTTCTTTCTTCTGGGTCAATTCGTCTTGGCATCTGGTCTGGGATTTTTTGCGAATAATCTTTCCTCTCATTTCTCAGGGACAGCATTGCTCTCTTTTGATGCCGCATCCGTAACGGAATTGACTATACGTGATAATGAGGGAAAGCATGTAGCCCTGGTACGGACAGCAAGTGGATGGGTACTTTCGGAATCAGGAAATTTTCCTGCAGACAGTAAAAAAGTTGATACCTTGCTGAATAAGCTAACTGAAATAAAAGGAGGGCCTTTTATTGCTACATCTGATGGTGCCGCAAAGCGGTTTCGTGTAACTGATAACGATTTTGAACGAAAACTTTCATTGGAGGGAAGTGTCGGTTCTTTAGCGACTCTTTATCTGGGAACCAGTCTGGGAACGCAGAAAATCCACGTACGCCGCGCAGGTGAAGTCGGCATAAGCCAGATTCCCTTTGTAATTTGGAGTGTATCAACAAATTCAGACGAGTGGATGGATGGGAACGTTTTGCAAATTAATTCCACAGACGTGGATACGTTAAGTTGGGGAACAATCACGATAAAAAAATTACCCTCGGAAGATGATCATAAATTCAAAGAACAGAAAGAGATGGCAATCTCTGAAAAAGATCAAATTTCTGGGAATGAAGATAGGTCCTCAGGAGCGCCTGTCTGGGCTATCTTTTCTGATGAGCCTGATCATTCTCTTCCTGAAGCTATCGTAAACAAGCTCATAGGCTATCTGGAGCGACTGCGAATAAGTGGTCTTCTTTCTCCTTCTGCACATGATGAATATGATCATAAAAATCCTGTATTTACACTGAAAATCCTTTTTAAGGATAAAGAGAAGTGGATATATAAGTTAGTCAAAAGACCTCAGGAAGCTGACTATGCAATAATTGCCTCTAATTGGACACAGTGGATGCGCTTACCAGCTGTAATTGCTGAACGCTTAATTGAAGTGATGTCTGACCCTGCTTTCGGTAGCGTAATTCAGAACAAAAATGCACCTCACGTGGAAAAAGCTCCATTTAAAAAAGATGTACCTACTGTAAAGAAAAGGGCGTCTCAAAAAAGTGCAACTTCCGTAGAAAAAATTATCTCTCAAAAAGAACGGCATCTCAAAGGAGAAAATCCTCTCAAGAAAGAGAACAAATGAATCTGCCTTTGAAAAATCCTGATTAAATATGATTATTAAAAAAAGATAAAAAATAATAGGGAAGAGCTGATTTTCTTTTTTTGACACGAAAGTTCCTATATACTTTCCTTTTTGCTTGTTTCACATATTTTCCGGTGTAAAAAGAGTTTTCTCTTTATAAAACATAAAATGTGTGCTCTATCTCACCGGTTTGATAAGGACATGATGAGATTTTTTCACTCTTTGAGAAAGCTGATCTTTTCCGGATAAAAGACGGCGTGGATTAGTGACAAACAGATCATTGCCGACAAGATAGCAATCCGCTTTTATCCCGCAAGTCAATATCTTCCAACTCCAGCAATCATTCTCAGCTATGCCATTTCCTTAATGGAAATAACAGAAAAGAACTTTGCAGGATCAGTAAGATACTGCCGTCATCGTCTGAAGAGAGAAAGTGAAGCCTTCCCTCTTCAGGTGATAAGAGCAACTCCTCATCTTTTTCAAATAAATAAAAAACTTACATAAAAATTTTCACAAGTCTGAAGGAGCCTTTTTACAGGGATTGTTTGCACAACCTCAAAAGAAACAGAAACGGAAAAGACCACCTGTCCTTTCCCGTTATGTTTATCACACGGCCTAGCCGTTAGCCGCTTCCCGTTTTTTTCAAATGCAGTAAAAATGATAAAAGCAGAAGGTTCTTTCCCAGAAATCTCATCTTACCTTTTTTACCTTATCCTTATGGCACCCAAATTAGCATAAACAGCTCCAGCCCCCAATTCTTCTTCAATACGTAGTAATTGATTATATTTGGCCAGACGGTCCGAACGTGACAATGAGCCCATTTTGACCTGACCACAATTTATGGCAACAGCCAAATCTGCAATCGTTGTGTCTTCTGTTTCTCCAGAACGGTGCGATATAACTACAGCGTAACCTGCACGGCGTGCCATTTCTATCGCATCCAGAGTTTCCGTCAAAGTCCCAATCTGGTTGACTTTGATAAGGATAGCGTTCGCAACACCTTTCTCAATTCCCTTAGAAAGGCGTTGCGAATTAGTGACAAACAAATCATCGCCGACAAGCTGACAATCCGCTCCTATCCCGCAAGTCAATATCTTCCATCCCTCCCAATCATCTTCAGCCATGCCATCTTCAATGGAAATAATAGGAAAGGATTTTACAAGATTAGTAAGATAGGCTGTCATCTCCTTAGAAGATAAAGTGAGGCCTTCCCCCTTCAGGTGATAATTTTTGCCGTCATATAATTCATTTGCCGCAATATCCAGTGCTATAAATACAGTTTCACCAGGCGTATAACCCGCTAATTTTATTGAACGAATAATAAAATCAAGCGCTTGTACAGTAGACGTCAGATCTGGTGCAAATCCTCCTTCATCGCCAACATTGGTATTATATCCTGCATCTTTCAGAAGCTTTTTCAGTGTGTGAAAAATTTCAACTCCAACACGCAGAGCATCAGAAAATCGCTCAAT
>JAQRMX010000052.1 GCA_028599125.1 Alphaproteobacteria bacterium
TAAGGAAATACCTTGTAATCAACCATATGGATTAAAATCAGAACCCTCTTAGTCAAATCTTAAGCGGCGTCCGCTATCTTATAAGTCTGGCATGGGCCAATTGTAGAAAAATAAGTGGTCATGGCGCTTAAAAATAAAAAAGAATGACCGCGTTGGGTGGGTAGATAATGATTGATCAAAAAAGACTATGCACAAAATATGTCACAGGGCCAGATGGAAGTCCCCTAACAATTGCGGATTTGCCTCCAAAATCTACAAAACGCTGGGTTGTCCGGCGTAAAGCTGAGGTAGTAGCCGCAGTTCGTGGAGGTTTACTGAGCCTGGATGAAGCCTGTAATCGGTATACACTGACAGTTGAGGAATTCCTTTCTTGGCAGCGCTCTATAGAGCAGCACGGACTAGCCGGCCTGCGAGCAACGCGGGTCCAGGATTACCGCAGCGAGCAAGCAGCAGCTACCGGTAACCAGAAATAAGCTGCACATTCACTTGTAAGCCGGCTTCATTCCCAGCTATGAAGCATCTCCATAAAATATGGAGGCCTCCCTTTCCGGGGAATACAATCTTTTACAATGGAGAGGCTTCACACAAAAAGACTGTGTATTGCCTCTCCATCAGAATACAACCGAAAATATACATCATTTTGTGAATGGTCTCCTACATTCCTGAACAAAGCTTAATTTTATTGAAATTCTTTTCGTTTTTCTCTTTGTTTTCAAACACTTTTCTTATTTTCTAAAAATAGAAAAATTTTTTCCACTTTGTCGAAGGGGAAAATATTGCCGCACCGCATGTACAAAACGGTCTGCTATTAATAATCTGTTAACCTTGTTCGAAATAATTTCCTAAAACAACTTCTGCGTGTATAAGAAAGCTGTCACCCGTTTCTATTTCCTCTGTTGAAAAATAACCAGACTCCCAACTGAGTAAACATAATTCTCATGAACAGCATGATCACCTTTATTCAGGCATTAGGTCCAAGTCGCATCGCTGCGATGGGTGCCATCGCAGCAGGTTTGTTTGGTTTTTTTGCCTTCCTCATCTTACAGATCATTGAACCTCAGATGGCTTTACTTTTTAGTAATCTCGACATCCGGGATGCCAACATTATCGTCAATGAACTGGAAACACGCGATATTCCTTTTAAACTTCTCAATAAGGGCACCACAATCCTCGTTCCAAAAGATAACGTAACACGTTTGCGTATGACACTTGCTGAAGATAACCTCCCTAGCGGTGGAACCCTGGGGTACGAATTATTTGACCAGACAAATTCATTTGGAACACCAAGCTTCGTTCAGAAAATCAATCGGTTACGTGCCCTTGAAGGAGAGCTTGCACGGACAATAAGAACCATTGACAAAATTCAGACTGCGAGGATTCACCTGGTCTTACCGGAACGTGAGTTATTTTCCCGCGATAAAGCCATGCCGTCTGCCTCCATTATCATCAAAACGCGTGGCGAACTCAGCAACGCAAATATCAAATCCATTCAGCATCTAGTCGCGTCTGCAGTAAACGGTCTCAAACCGCAGAATATCTCCATCGTAAATGAAAAAGGAACCCTGTTAGCCAGTGGTTCAGAAGATGACAAAAATTCAATCCTAACAAGCAGTTTTGGTGAACACCGCTTGAATCTTGAACGAGATCTGCGACGACAGATTAAACGAATTGTCACCAGCATCGTCGGACCTAATCAGGCAAGAGTAACAGTCACAGCCGAACTTGAACATAACCGCATCACCCAGACATCTGATCTTTTCGACCCTGCGGGACAAGTCATAAGATCAACTCAAACGACAGAAGAAAAGAGATTTTCCAGTACCAAAGAACCTCTCCAGGGAACCACAGTCAGCAATGAGCTGCCCAGCATAAGCAATGCAACAAGCAATGCAAAATCCCAATCAAGTAATCAGAACGATAAAACTCAGGAAACTGTCAATTATGAAATCAGTCGTACGACAAAAACAGAAATCATTGAGCCGGGATCAATTAAAAAACTTTCTGTTGCTGTCCTGGTCGACGGGATCTACAGCAAAAAAGAAAACGGAGAGACAGCTTATACACCCCGTTCAAAAGAACAAATCGACCAAATCATCACACTGGTGCGTTCCACCATTGGCTATAACAGCAAGCGAGGAGATGTCGTTGAAGTCGTTAATATACAATTCGTTCAGCCGGAGGAAAAAAAATTCCCTGAAGGAAATTCAGTAACTATCGAATGGACTAAGGAAGACTATTTCTATGCCTCAGAACTCGCTGTGTTACTGATCATCACCCTACTTGTTCTCCTGTTCGTTGTCCGTCCCCTCGTTCGCCGGATCATCACACCCGAATCCACCTCACCTCTTAATAATGAAGAGACGCAGCCCCAGCAAAACAACCAAAAACTCACTCACTCATTAGAAGAGGGACAACGGACCGCCTCGCCTCAATCCAGTCAAGAAAATGGGGTTACAAACTCACCTGGAACAGGAAAATCGCTCAACAAAGCGCATGGCGCCTATCTCCAGAAAATCGCCGAGATTCTTGACCAAAATCCGGATGAAGCAGTCTCTATCATTAAAAAATGGCTCCATGAGACAGCATGAATATCGAACATGAAGATTCGCTACAATCGCCCTCTCTTCAGGAAACAGAGAAAAATCATGCGGCTCTTTCGGGCCCTGAGCGCGCCGCTATCCTTATGTTTGCTGTTGGCAGACAATCAGGGAAAAAAATCTGGGAATTACTGAGTAGTGCCGAATTACGCATTCTTTCCTCAGCAATGTCCCATCTGGGAACAATAAATTCATCCACCGTAGAAACTCTGCTCATCGAATTCACATCAAAGCTACCGTCTTCCGGGGGACTGACGGGGACATTTGACTCAACAGAACGCTTGCTTAAAGAAATTCTTACTGAAGAACGTGCAACAACCCTCATGGCAGAGGTTCGTCTCCATACAGGGCGGAATATGTGGGAAAAATTATCAAATGTTGAAGAAAGTATTCTCGCCAATTATCTGAAAAATGAATATCCGCAGACCGTAGCAGTCATATTGTCCCGGATCAAAACCGAAAGTACTGCTCGCGTTTTGAGCCTCTTTCCAGAAAATTTCTCCATAGAAGTCATTCAGAGGATGCTCAATATGGAACCGGTACAAAAAGAAATCATTGAAAAGGTCGAACAGACACTTGATCTCGAATTTATGTCTAACCTAACACTAACAAAAGGAAGTGACACGCTTGAGATGGTTGTCGAAATTTTCAATGAATTTGATCGAAAAACAGAAACACGCTTCATGAACAACCTATCAGCAAATAATCCAGAAATAGCTGAACAGATAAGGGCATTGATGTTCACCTTTGATGACCTTGAGATTCTTGATAAAAACAGCCTGCAGATCCTTTTGCGCAGTTTGGATAAAAAAGTCCTGGCCATTGCCCTGAAAGGAGCCTCAGAAACGCTCCGTGATCTCTTTTTCTCCAGCATGTCCAACCGCGCCCAGAAAACTCTCCGGGGAGATATGGAAATCATGGGTCCCGTCCGATTGGATACTGTTGATGAAACGCAAGCCAAGGTTGTCAGCATTGCCAGAAAACTCGCCGACGAAGGAAAAATAACAATTAGTAAAAATGAAACAAATGAACAAATGGTCTACTGAAGAAACCGAAATGGAAACTCACACGAAATTTCTCTTTGAAAAAGAATTCGAAAAACCAAGTCAGGCACACGGGAAAAAAAACCTTACCTTCACCACGGAAGATATCTCAAAAGCACATGCTGAAGGTATCAAAGAAGGAAAAGCCAAAGCTGAAGCTGAAGCTGAAACAAATATAGAACAGAAATTGAACCAATTGATCACTATGATACAGGGCCTTACAACAAGGATGAATAACACCCAAGATCAAATCGCAAAAAATGCCGTTGAAATTGCATTCACTGCCGCCGAAATGCTCTCTGAAAGGCTAATTTCACAGCAATCTGGGGAAATTCTGATCTCTATGTTTGAGGAATGTATTCATCATTTGCCACGCATATCGCATCTGGCCGTATATATCCCTAAACCTCGTACCGAAGACAAAAACCTACGTACATTACTCGAAAATATAGCCGAAAAAAAAGGATGGAAAGGGCAATTCCTTCTGTTAACAGATCTAGATATGAAGCCCGGCGATTGCCGCATAGAATGGGATCAGGGAAAAATTATCCGGGACAGGAAAAAATTATCTGAAAAACTTCAAGAAATTATCACCACTCATTTCCCTGATACGAACAAAAAAACGATTGAAAGCAAAAATCAGTCACAGACAGAATAAGGAAAAAGGCGCGCCCCTTATCAGAAATTGAAAGGGAAAACAGATAATAAATATAATTATATGACCTGAAAGGGGGAGACGATAAATGAGCGATGAGACCGAAATGAAACTCAATGAGTTTCAATCCGAACCGAAAACAAACGCTGAAGATGAACAAGAAAATAATCTCCGTGTTGCTGCCGATCTGGAATCCGTCTTTGATATTCCGGTACGGGTTTCCGCAATACTCGGACGCGCACGCATGGAGATTAACCAGCTCCTGAAACTCAACAAAGGAACGGTTATTGAGCTTGACCGAAAGGTCGGCGAAGCTATCGACATCTATGCAAATAATCGCCTGATCGCAAGGGGAGAAGTCGTGCTTATCAATCAAAGGCTGGGCGTCACAATGACAGAAATCATCAAAACAGAAAAGGGATAAGTCGTTTCGTCCAAAATTACAGACATCCTGTACCAAACATTAGCAGGCAGGAACAAGAAATAACAAAGGAGAAAGATGATGCGGCTACTGATCATCGGAACACTCAAAGGGCAATTGACAATTGCAACCAGAATGGCCATGGACCAGGGTGCAAATGTCATACATGCTGAAAATCGCGAAATAGCTCTCCGCGTCTTGCGTGCAGGACGTGGTGCCGACTTGCTGATGGTTGATGTGGAAGAAGATATCGGTGCACTGATACAACAGCTCACAACAGAACGTATCCACGTCCCCGTCATTGCCTGCGGAGTCGGGAATAACGCGCATGCCGCTATGAATGCAATACGCACAGGTGCCAGGGAATACATCCCCTTACCACCGGATTCTGAGATGATTGCAGCCGTCCTCACCGCAGTAAGCGATGACACGCATGAAATGATTTATCGGGATCAAAATATGGCTCTCCTCATCCAGATGGCTGAAAAAATCGCACCATCGAACGCCTCCATCCTCATTACAGGAGAATCTGGTACCGGGAAAGAAGTCGTCGCACATCATGTCCACCGCAAATCAAAGCGCGCAGGAAAACCTTTTATTTCCCTTAACTGCGCAGCCATACCGGAAACATTACTGGAATCAGAACTTTTCGGGCATGAGAAGGGAGCCTTCACAGGCGCAATCTCAAGACGTATAGGCAAATTTGAAGAAGCCGATCAGGGAACAATCTTGCTTGACGAAATTTCTGAAATGGACCTGCGATTACAAGCAAAACTGCTTCGCGCTATTCAAGAGCGAGTCATTGACAGAGTTGGAGGAAGACAACCCGTCTCCATTGATATCCGTATTATTTCTACTTCCAACCGCAATCTAGAAGAAATGAGCAGGGACGGAACATTCCGGCAAGATTTGCTCTACCGCCTCAATGTCGTCAATCTACAAATTCCTCCCTTACGCCAGAGGCCGGGAGATATTATCAGACTGGCGAACCACTTCGTCCAGAAATATTCAAAATTAAACGACCTACCCCTGCGTTCATTTTCAAAGGCAATGCGTAACTGGCTCGTAGCGAACCCCTGGCCAGGGAATGTCCGAGAACTTGAAAATACAATTCACCGCGCTGTCCTTCTGTCAAAAACAGACGAGATAGATATTGAAACATCCAGCACGCCAGAGGACATAAAACGGAACAAAACTGCCACACAAATCTTAAAACAGGAAAATCAGGAAAGTATCAACTCAAAAGAAACAACGCTCCATCTGGTCGGGCAAACTGTTGCTAGAGTTGAGCGTGATCTTATTCTTAACACGCTCCATCACTGCCTAGGCAATCGAACCCATACCGCAACCATTCTCGGGATTTCAATACGGACATTACGCAACAAGCTCAAACAATATTCCGACGAAAAAATGGAAATACCAACCTGCAGCAATCAGGGACAGCAGAAAAATCCTGATCAGACATACAAAAACACTACCGGAAATCAGGCATTAGAAAAGCAGGGATCAAGAGTATATGGATAACACGGAAACAGAGACACAAACAGGCATAAAATTCAACCTGGGAAACATATTAGAGATCAGCAAGCGTGGTGACCTTCTCTTTGCCTTCGGTCTCATCATTATTTTGTCTGTCCTGATTCTTCCCTTACCGGCTGTGATCCTTGACCTGCTGCTCGCCGTTTCAATAACGTTTTCTGTTCTCGTCTTAATGACATCGCTTTTTATCCATTCATCAATGGAATTTTCCGCGTTCCCAACAGTTCTTCTTATCGCAACCATTATACGCCTGGGACTCAATCTGGCATCAACACGACTGATCATGGCAAACGGGCATGAGGGCACTGATGCAGCCGGACACGTCATTGAAGCCTTTGGTCACTTCGTCATGCGCGGGAACGTCATCATCGGAATGATCGTGTTCTCCATTCTTGTCCTTGTTAATTTCGTTGTCATTACAAAAGGATCAGGTCGTATCGCAGAAGTTGCAGCGCGCTTTACCCTGGACGCTATGCCAGGTAAACAAATGGCCGTTGACGCAGATCTGTCAGCTGGCCTGATTGACGAGAATGAAGCGCGTGATCGTCGCCGTAAATTGGAAGATGAATCTTCATTCTACGGTGCTATGGATGGAGCTTCCAAATTCGTACGGGGAGATGCTATTGCAGGGTTGCTAATTACCTTTATCAACATCATCGGTGGAATGATTGTCGGGATTGTACAAAATAACCTGAGCCTCAGCGAAGCCGGACATACATACACGCTGCTTACGATTGGTGATGGCCTTGTTTCTCAAATTCCTGCGCTCATTGTCTCAACCGCCGCTGGCCTTCTCGTTTCCAAAGCTGGGATTGAAGGCGCCGCAGACAAAACATTATTCCGGCAGCTGTCCAGCTATCCCAAAGCACTAGGCATGTCGTCTTTTGTCATGCTGATCATGTCATTATTACCAGGAATGCCAGTTTTTCCCTTCCTACTCCTGTCCTTTATTTCAGGATTTTGCAGCTACAGGGCCATATGCAGAAACAATGAAAAAAAGAGCCAGAAAAAAGCAGAAGAAACAAAAGCCACTTCCCCTCACACTGAAGAAGAAGAAACGCTTTCCAGCATACTCCATATGGATGAACTGCGCATCGAGCTCGGATACGGGTTGCTCCGGCTCATTGGAAAAAACGGAAAGGAAGACCGCCTGACGTCACAAATCAAAGCACTTCGCCGTCAACTCGCTAACGAAATGGGCTTCATTATGCCTTCAGTGCGTATCCTTGATAATATGCAAATTGCACCGAACAGCTACATCATCAAATTAAAAGAAATCAGCGCAGGAGAAGGTACCCTGTTTCCAGACCAGTTAATGGTGATGAACCCGAAAGGAGAGGAAGTTGACTTGCCGGGAACAAACACGACAGAACCTACATTCGGTCTTTCAGCAACCTGGATAGCTCCCTCTTTACGTGAGGAAGCAGCCTTGAAGGGCTACACAGTTGTCGATCCCGCGACCGTACTCTCTACGCATTTGACAGAAATTCTCAAAAGTAATATTTCGGAATTGCTTTCCTACGCTGAAGTCCAGAAATTACTCAAGGAAATTACCGGGGAGCACAAAAAACTCATTGAAGATCTTATACCCGGCCAAATCACAGCAACGGCCCTGCAGCGCGTACTGCAAAGTCTCCTCAATGAACGCATCTCTATCAGGGACCTTCAGACCATCCTTGAAGGGATCGCAGAAATAATCGCATCCTCAAGCAACATACAAGCCATAACAGAGCACGTCCGTAGTCGACTATCACGGCAAATATGTGCTATGAACGTATCTCATGCGGGCTACTTGCCTCTCATCACCTTATCACCTCAGTGGGAAAAAAAATTCACCGACTCCATCAAAAATCAGGATAACAACCCGTACCTCGCGATGCCCCCTTCCATGCTTCAGGACTTCATCACCCAAACACGGGAACACTTTGGAGCCGCCTCAAAAGCCGGCGAAACACCCGCCCTGTTAACCAGCCCGGGCATACGCCCCTTTGTGGGATCAATCACGAGTCGCTTCCTCTCACACACTCATGTAATTTCACAAAACGAAATCCACTCCCAAGCCAAATTAAAGACCGTGGGATCGATCTGAAAGTCGGCACCAGAAGTGAAAAAATCCTTTTCGTTCAGGATGAACAAAGCCTTTCGCTTTTAGATGCGACAGCGCAATAAGAGAGCCAATTCATCCATTCCGGAACGCTCGCACGCAATATTGAAAGTACGTTCACTTTCTTGTTCACGCTCATCAATCAATTCAGCGCGCTTGAACTCCTCAAAGGCATCTGCCAACTCCTCATTAGCGCGCGCAAGCTGCTCACGCAAATCAAGAGCGGAAGCAAGAAGATTATCACGACGATGCATCGCAGCCTTCGCAAAGGTCGGGTAGGCATAATGCGTTACATCCGCAACGCCAACGCGATTTTGTTCATCTTCAATCTGCTGGTCCAAATCGGAAGCCCGACGCTCAAAATCAGATAGCATAACTTCAATATCAGAAACACGGCGACAACATTCATCAACATGAAAGCGCCGTAAATTAACAAGAGATTTACGTGATTTCACAGGACACCCCTCCTTTTTTCTTACCCACCCCGACACTCTAGCATAATCTCAGTTAACCACTTATATCCAGCCGAAAAAGTCGTTGTTTCATTTTTTTTCTGATTCAGGAACGGCTCAATCAAATCATTCAGACGTATAGAAAGATCAACTGTCGGATCGCTTCCCTTCCGATAAGCTCCCACCCTGATCAAATCTTCCATATCGCTAAAGCCTGCCATGAGACGGCGAACATCACGCAACAAATCCCACCACTGTTCATCAACACAACCGGGCATCATACGTGATAAAGAACGCAAAACATTAACAGCCGGATAGCGGCCACGTTCGGCAATTGCCCGTTCCATAACAATATGGCCGTCTAAAATACCCCTTGCTGCATCTGCGATGGGTTCATTATGATCATCACCTTCAACTAAAATTGTAAATAAACCCGTAATACTCCCTGCTTCCGTGCAGACCCCAGGTCCTGCCCGCTCCAAAAGCTGCGGAAGTTCACTAAAAACGGTTGGTGTATAGCCCTTCGTTGTCGGCGGTTCCCCGACAGATAAACCAATTTCACGTTGTGCCATGGCAAAACGGGTAAGTGAATCAATCAAACATAAAACATCCTTACCCTGATCGCGAAAATATTCGCTCAGGGTCAGCGTCAGATAGGCAGCCTGTCGTCGCATCAAAGCTGCCTCATCAGAGGTTGCAACTACGACAATGCTACGACGTAAGCCTTCCTCCCCTAGATCGTCTTTAATAAATTCCTGGACCTCACGCCCACGTTCTCCAATAAGAGCAATAATTGATACATCACAGTCCGTATTGCGGGCAAGCATGGAGAGTAAAACTGATTTTCCAACACCGGACCCGGAGAAAATACCCATACGCTGACCCCGGCAACAGGTCACAAAAGTATTCAGAACGCGCACACCCAGATCAAGTGGTCCCCCCACCCGTCCACGTTGATGAGCGGGAGGCGGGCGGTTGCGTAAATTGCAAAAATCAGACCCCAGAGGTAAAGGCCCCTTGCCATCAACAGGGGCCCCCATCGCATTAACGACACGACCAAGCCATCCGGCTGAAGGACGAACAAAAATGGCTGTAGCACCGATACGGGCCCAGCTCCCCATCCGAACACCTTCCAACGAGCGAAAAGGAAGGCAAAGTGCGAGATTATCACGAAATCCAATCACCTCACAGTCAAGAGGTTCCTGCCCCTCAACCGGTATCGTCAACCTGGAACCGACCTTCATTCCATAAACCGGGCCTGCAATTTCCAGCAGCATGCCCCTGACGGTGACAAGACGACCGAAGATTGAAACACATGGCTCAGAGGCAATGTCACCTGTCAAAGCATCCAGCTTATTCTTTACAGCAGAAAACACAAAAATTACCCCAGAGAAAATAAGGAAAAAAGATAACTTAGAAGCAAGCCCCTACCCGCACGAAGATCTTGGCGGAAAATTAAAAAACAGACAGAAGGAAAGGGTGGGTTCAACAAGTTTTAATCAGTCTCTTGCGTCTTAGTTAATGATTTCTTAATATGTCACCCTTTCAATAGGAAACTGAATATATTAGAAAATATTGTCGGATCATTAATTTTTCTTTATACATATTTGAGAATAAATGCTTTAGCTTCCATTTGCACCAGCATTTGAGAAAGTGGGATCAGGGTTACCTGATCTTAAAATTAAACTTGATGGATTAGGTTTTGTTAATCAATAACCGCTACCTTGAGGCGGAAAACTTTGCCTTTGGATTGTTCAGGAACAGTTTATATTGAACCTATCCGCTTGCTGCAAGCTTAGGAAAAGGAAAGGAAGACATGCGGGTCTTGTTGATTGAGGACGATGGTGCAACAGCTCAGAGCATAGAGCTGATGCTTAAGTCCGAAAGTTTCAATGTCTATACTACAGACCTTGGAGAAGAAGGGATTGATCTCGGCAAGCTGTATGATTACGACATCATCCTCCTTGACCTGAACCTGCCGGACATGAGCGGCTATGAGGTTCTCAAAACCTTGCGTGTTGCAAGAGTTGCAACACCAATCCTGATTCTCTCAGGATTTGCAGGTATTGAAGACAAGGTACGAGGACTCGGCTTCGGCGCTGATGATTACATGACCAAACCTTTCCACAAGGATGAGCTGGTCGCCAGAATTCATGCTATTGTACGACGCTCCAAAGGCCACTCCCAGTCAATCATAACAACAGGAGATCTCAAGGTGAACCTTGATGCCAAAACCGTTGAGGTCAAGGGACAACATATTCACCTGACTGGAAAAGAATATAATATGCTTGAGTTGCTTTCCCTGCGTAAAGGGACAACTTTGACAAAGGAAATGTTTCTTAACCACCTCTATGGAGGGATGGATGAACCGGAATTGAAAATCATTGACGTTTTTATTTGTAAATTACGGAAGAAATTGGATGCCGCAACGGGAGGTAAAAATTATATTGAAACCGTTTGGGGGCGTGGGTATGTGCTGCGTGACGTAAATGATATGAGGACTTCTGCCTGATCAGGACCTTTCTTTTAGGAACAATCCTTGGAAATAACTCCTTTTTTCCGATTGTTGAAAAAGAACCTGTCTATCTGTATCCGAAATCATTATAAACGGTTTTTCCCTTTTTTCTCTAAAACTGCTTCACGCCTGAGCCTTTCGATTCAGGTGCATGCA
>JAQRMX010000053.1 GCA_028599125.1 Alphaproteobacteria bacterium
GTTCCATCGGAAGAAGAAACATCACCCTCCTTATGATTCTTGAAAATCAGATCCTCTGCTGTGCTTCTGAAGCCATATTCATGGCCGCTTATCTTACCGTCATTCTCAATATTCGCTTTCGACCCTGACGTCGAAAAGCCCGTTCCAGAGGAAGAAGAAACGTCGCCCTCCTTATGATTCTTGAAAGTAAGAGCGTTTCCTTTGCTTTTGAGACCATATAATTCCCCGCTTATTTTTCCGTGGTTGGAGATTGTCGCGTCTGCCCCTGACGTCAAAAATCCCGTTCCAGAGGAAGAAGAAACATCGCCCTCATCATGATTCTTAAAAGTAAGAGTATCTCCCTCTCTTTTGAGACCATATTGATAGCCGCTTATCGTCCCGTAATTCTCAATTTTCGCTGTCGCACCTGATGTAAAAAGTCCTGTTCCAGCGGAAGAAGAAATCAACCCCCCGATCTGATTCTTGAAAGTGAAATCAGATCCAGTACTTTGAACAGCATATAATTCCCCACTTATTGTTCCGAGGTTGGAGATTGACGCGTCTGCCCCTGACGTCAAAAATCCCGTTCCAGAGGAAGAAGAAACATCGCTGTCTTCAAAAGACTTGAAAATCAGATCCTCTGCTGTGCTTCTGAAGCCATATTCATGGCCGCTTATTGTTCCGAAATTGGTGATTGTCGCTGTCGCACCTGACGTCAAAAATCCCGTTCCATCGGAAGAAGAAATCAACCCCCCGACCTGATTCTTGAAAGTGAAATCAGATCCAGTACTTTGAACAGCATATAATTTCCCGCTTATTGTTCCGAAATTGTTGATTGTCGCTTTCGACCCTAACGTCAAAAGTCCCGTTCCAGAGGAAGAAGAAATCTGACCCTTCCCATAATTCTCGAAAGCGAGATTGGCTCCAGCACTTCGAACAGCATATAATTTCCCGCTTATCTCCCCATTATTTTCGATTTTCACGTTAGCCCCTGACACGTCGATTCCCCCTCCATTGGAAGCAGAAAGCAACCCTCCGATATGATTATTGAATATGAAATCAGCACCCGCGCTTCTGACACCATAATATTTACCGCTTATCGTCCCCTTATTTCCAATTTTCGCTTTAGCCCCTGACGTGTAAAATGCGGTTCTATAGGAAGAAGAAATCATCCCCCCGATCTGATTCCTGAAAGTGAGATTGGCTCCAGAACTTTGAACAGCATATAATTCCCCGCTTATCGTCCCGCTACTCTCAATTTTCGCGGCCGCCCCTGAGGTAAAAAGTCCCCTTCCATCGGAAGAAGAAAGCAACCCTCCGATATGATTCTTGAAAGTAAGATCGTTTCCCGTGCTTACGAAACCATATTCATGACCGCTTATCGTCCCGCTACTCTCAATTTTCGCGGCCGCCCCTGAGGTAAAAAGTCCCCTTCCATCGGAAGAAGAAACCAACCCTCCGATATGATTCTTAAAAGTAAGAGCATCTCCCTCGCTTTTGAGACCATATTCATAGCCGCTTATCGTCCCTTTATTCTCAATATTCGCGTCTGCCCCTGACGTCAAAAATCCCGTTCCAGCGGAAGAAGTAATCAACCCCCCGACCTGATTCCTGAAAGCGAGATCGGCTCCAGTACTTTGAACAGCATATAATTTCCCACTTATTTTTCCGAGGTTGAAGATTGTCGCGTCTGCCCCTGACGTCAAAAATCCCGTTCCAGAGGAAGAAGAAACATCGCCCTCATCATGATTCTTAAAAGTAAGAGCATCTCCCTCGCTTTTGAGACCATATAAATTCCCGCTGATCTCTCCATTATTTTCGATTTTCACGTTAGCCCCTAACGTCAAAAATCCCGTTCCATCGGAAGAAGTAACATAGCCATCATCATGATTCTTGAAAGTAAGATCCTCTCCCTCGCTTTTGAGACCATATTCATAGCCGCTTATCGTCCCTTCATTCTCAATATTCGCGTCTGCCCCTGACGTCAAAAGTCCTGTTCCAGCGGAAGAAGAAACATTGCTCTCTCCATGATTCTTGAAAATGAGACCGGCTCCAGTACTTTGAACAGCATGTAATTTCCCGCTTATCGTCCCTTCATTCTCAATATTCGCTGTCACCCCTGACGTCAAAAATCCCGTTCCAGAGGAAGAAGAAACATAGCCATCATCATGATTCTTGAAAGTAAGATCCTCTCCCTCGCTTTTGAGACCATATTCATGTCCAAATATCATCCCGATGTTCTCAATATTCGCGTCTGCCCCTGACGTCAAAAATCCCGTTCCAGCGGAAGAAGAAACATCGCCCTCATCATTAAAGAGGGTAAAACCGTCTCCCTCGCTTTTGAGACCATATTGATAGCCGCTTATCGTCCCGTAATTCTCAATTTTCGCTGTCGCACCTGATGTAAAAAGTCCCGTTCCAGCGACAGAAGAAATCAACCCCCCGACCTGATTCTTGAAAGTGAAATCAGCTCCAGTACTTTGAACAGCATATAATTTCCCACTTATTTTTCCGTGGGTGGAGATTGACGCGTCTGCCCCTGACGTCAAAAATCCCGTTCCATCGGAAGAAGAAACATCGCCCTCATCATGATTCTTAAAAGTAAGAGTATCTCCCTCGCTTTTGAGACCATATTGATGGCCGCTTATTTTTCCGATGTTGTCAATTTTCGCTGTCGCACCTGATGTAAAAAGTCCCGTTCCAGCGAAAGAAGAAATCAACCCCCCGACCTGATTCTTGAAAGTGAAATCAGCTCCAGTACTTTGAACAGCATATAATTTCCCACTTATTTTTCCGTGGTTGGAGATTGACGCGTCTGCCCCTGACACGTCAATTCCCATTCCAGCGGAAGAAGAAATCAACCCCCCGAACTGATTCCCGAAAGTGAAATCAGCACCCGCGCTTCTGACACCATAATATTTCCCGCTTATCGTCCCGAAATTGTTGACTTTCGCTGTAGCCCCTGACGTGACAAGTCCCATTCCAGCGGAAGAAGAAACCAACCCTCCGAAATGATTCTTGAAAGTAAGAGCGGTTCCCGTGCTTACGACACCATATTCATGGCCGTTTATCGTCCCTTCATTCTCAATATTCGCTGTCGCACCTGACGTCAAAAATCCCGTTCCAGCGGAAGAAGTAACATCGCCATATTCATGGTTCTTGAAAGTAAGAGTATCTCCCTCGCTTTTGAGACCATATTGATAGCCGCTTATTTTTCCGATGTTGTCAATTTTCGCTGTCGCACCTGATGTAAAAAGTCCTGTTCCAGCGGAAGAAGAAATCAACCCCCCGACCTGATTCTTGAAAGTGAAATCAGCTCCAGTACTTTGAACAGCATATAATTTCCCACTTATTTTTCCGTGGGTGGAGATTGACGCGTCTGCCCCTGACGTCAAAAATCCCGTTCCATCGGAAGAAGAAACATCGCCCTCATCATGATTCTTAAAAGTAAGAGTATCTCCCTCGCTTTTGAGACCATATTGATGGCCGCTTATTTTTCCGATGTTGTCAATTTTCGCTGTCGCACCTGATGTAAAAAGTCCTGTTCCAGCGGAAGAAGAAATCAACCCCCCGATCTGATTCTTGAAAGTGAAATCAGCTCCAGTACTTTGAACAGCATATAATTTTCCACTTATCGTCCCGAAATTGTTGACTTTCGCTGTAGCCCCTGACGTGACAAGTCCCATTCCATCGACAGAAGAAATCTCACTCCCCTCATCATTAAGGAAAGTGAAATCAGCTCCAGAACTTCGAACAGCATATAATTTCCCGCTTATCGTCCCCTTATTTCTAATATTCGCTGTAGCCCCTAACGTCAAAAATCCCGTTCCAGCGGAAGAAGAAACATAGCCATATTCATGATTCTTGAAAGTAAGATCATCTCCCTCGCTTTTGAGACCATATTGATAGCCGCTTATCGTCCCGAAATTGTTGACTTTCGCTGTAGCCCCTGACGTGACAAATCCCGTTCCATCGGCAGAAGAAATCTGACCCTTCCCATAATTCTCGAAAGCGAGATCGGTTCCCTCGCTTTTGAGACCATATTCATGACCATTTATCGTCCCTTCATTCTCAATTTTCGCGTCTGCCCCTGACGTCGAAAATCCCGTTCCAGCGGAAGAAGAAACATCGCCCTCATCATTAAAGAGGGTAAAACCGTCTCCCTCGCTTTTGAGACCATATTGATAGCCGCTTATCGTCCCGTAATTCTCAATTTTCGCTGTCGCACCTGATGTAAAAAGTCCCGTTCCAGCGACAGAAGAAATCAACCCCCCGACCTGATTCTTGAAAGTGAAATCAGCTCCAGTACTTTGAACAGCATATAATTTCCCACTTATTTTTCCGTGGGTGGAGATTGACGCGTCTGCCCCTGACGTCAAAAATCCCGTTCCATCGGAAGAAGAAACATCGCCCTCATCATGATTCTTAAAAGTAAGAGTATCTCCCTCGCTTTTGAGACCATATTGATGGCCGCTTATTTTTCCGATGTTGTCAATTTTCGCTGTCGCACCTGATGTAAAAAGTCC
>JAQRMX010000054.1 GCA_028599125.1 Alphaproteobacteria bacterium
CAAGATTTCTGCACTTGTTCTTAGCCCCGGTGTGCCTCTGACGCATCCGGCTCCTCACCGGATGGTTCAGTATGCCAGGAGTGCAGGTGTTGAAGTGATCGGAGATCTTGAGCTATTTGAGCGCACCCGTTTTGAGCAGGCAAAGGGCTCGCATTTGATTGCGGTTACAGGGACTAACGGCAAATCAACAAGTGTCGCTCTCATCACGCATCTTTTACATCATGCGGGTTTTCTGGTGGAACAGGGTGGTAATATTGGAACCCCTATTCTGGATTTGAAGCTTCTTTCCAATGAGACGGTTTATGTAGTCGAATACTCATCCTACCAGCTTGATCTTACTCCTAGTTTGCACCCACATGTGGGTGTTTTTCTTAATCTTTCAGACGACCATCTGGACCGTCACGGGACTATGGAGAATTATGCGGGGTCTAAGGCACACTTGATAAATGCGACAATCAACCATGGTGGAACTGCAATCATTGGGGTCGATGATCCCTTTTTGCTTCAGATTGCCGATCGCTTGGAACGTACCTACCAGGGGGCATCAGTGATACGTATTTCTGTGTCCTGTCGTCTTGAACAAGGCATTTTTGCAGAGGACGGTTTCATATGTAAACTGGAATCAGGTCGCTGCATTCCTCTTGTTGACCTTAGGGGGCTATTGAGTCTCTGCGGTGTGCATAATTGGCAGAATGCGATTTCGGCTTTTTGTGTTTGCCGTGTGTTGGGTATTCCTCTGGATGTTATCATTCAGGGAATGTCTTGTTTTTCGGGCTTGCCACATCGGATGGAGCCTGTTGGCAGGTGGGAACGCGTACTTTTTGTAAATGATTCCAAAGGAACAAACGTTACTGCAGTGGCCCAGGCACTAGCGGCTTTTAATCCCATTTACTGGATTGTCGGTGGGCGTGCCAAGAATGGAGGAATCTGTTCATTGGAAGAATTTTTTCCGCGGATTGCCCAAGCTTTTCTGATTGGTGAAGCAGCGTCAGAATTCTCGAAAACACTGGAGGGGAAGGTTCCCTTTACCCTTAGCGGTAATCTTGGGGCAGCGGTTGCGGCGGCGGCGATTGCTGCTTCAGGCTCTGTTGCGGAGGAGCCCGTTGTTCTTTTCTCTCCTGCCTGTTCCTCATTTGATCAATTTCGTAATTTTGAAGCGCGAGGAGACGCATTTCGTACCCTAGTGGCTGATTTTATAAGTCAGGAAAAAGAAAGGAAGCAGGCGAGTCCATGTTGAATTTTAGCCGAACAAATCGGTCAATTCTTGCAGAATGGTGGTGGACAGTTGATCGTTTGTTACTGTCTTTTGTGATCGGTCTGGCTTTAGTTGGCCTTGTTTTCTCTATGGCTGCCAGCCCGTTGATTGCGGTCAAGCTGGGCCTAGATGATTTTTATTTTGTCAAACGTCAGGGGGTATTTTTTCTGATCGGGTCTTGTCTGATGGTTGGTATATCCCTTTTTGATGCACGACAGCTGCGTCGTATTTCGCTTTTTGCAGTGTTTTCTGGTTTTGGCCTGATGGTGTATACATTGTTTTACGGGCGTGAAATCAAGGGTGCCCTCCGTTGGATTGAAATATTTGGCTTTTCGTTCCAACCATCTGAGTTTGTCAAGCCGTTTTTTATTGTTCTTTCAGCGTGGTTTTTCGTAGAAGGACTTAAAAGAACGGGAATTCCTGCTGTGCCGCTTGCGATTGCTCTCCTGTCTATTTTTCTGTTTTTGTTAATTCAGCAACCGGATATAGGGCAGGCGATTCTTGTTCTTTTTGTATGGGGTGGATTATTTTTTATGGCGGATATGACACTCTTATGGATCATTGTGCTTTTCGGCATCTGTGTTTCTGGGGGCATTTCTGCGTATCTGTTTGTACCGCATGTCAATGTGCGGATTAATTCGTTCCTTGACCCGAGTTCCAGTGGAAATTATCAGGTCGGTAAGGCCTTGGAATCGGTGAAGCGGGGTGGTTGGTTGGGTCGTGGACCTGGTGAAGGTAAAGTAAAAGATCTTCTTCCGGATTCACACACTGACTTTATTTTCGCAGTAACAGCAGAGGAATTCGGGATTGTAGTCTGTCTCGGGCTATTATCTGTTTTTTGTTTTATTGTTCTGCGGATTTTATTTTTTGCGTCTCGCCAGAAAGATCCGTTTGCCCGCTTTGTGGTCGCAGGGCTAGCTATCATGTTTGGTTTTCAGGCTTTCATCAATATGGGCGTGAATTTAGCCCTTTTGCCAGCAAAAGGGATGACGCTTCCCTTTATTTCTGCCGGGGGCTCATCAATGCTGTCCAATTTTCTGGCTATGGGTATGATCCTTGGCCTAACACGCCATCATGCAAGGACTGATTAATTTTTCAGCTTTTTTGCGGTTTGGCTGATATGTGAGAGGTGCAGTCATTGATAATAGAGCGGCCAAAGGACAGTGGTGTGATTATTCTGGCAGCGGGTGGAACAGGAGGACATATGTTTCCTGCGCAAGCCCTAGCTGAAGAATTGACGCGTCGCGGATTTATTATACACTTGATGACGGATGTACGTGGCTGGGATTATTCTCTCGGGTTTGCCTCATCATTTGTCCATGTTATTTCATCCGGAACACTCCAGTTACGTCGTCCACTTATGTTGATTTCCGGTATTTTACGCATTGCGTGGGGCATTATTTTTTCCCTGTTCCTGATGATCCGCCTTAAGCCTTGTGTCGTTATCGGCTTTGGAGGTTATCCCAGTTTTCCTCCGTTATTTGCGGCATGGTTATTGCGTCTTCCTACCTGCATTCATGAACAAAATGCTATCATGGGTCGTGCTAATCGTTTTTTAGGAAAGCATGTTGATGCGGTTGCGTTTTCTTTTTCTGGAACAATGAAATTGGGCAAGGGAAAGAAAACGATGCAGGTCTATATTGGAAATCCTGTACGTTCTGCTGTTATCGCTGCCAGTTCTAATCTTTATGAATTGCCTGAGAAAGATGGAGTTTTCAGGTTACTGGTATTTGGTGGAAGTCAGGGAGCTCGTGTGTTTTCTGATGTTGTTCCTGCGGCTGTAGCATCTCTTGATTTTGCCTTACGTCAGTGTTTGCACATTGTGCATCAGGTGCGGAGTGAATTTTTGGAAGAGACACGCAGGATTTATGAGAATTTGGGGATCAGCTTTGAATTGTCGACATTTTTTGTTGACATTCCTGAGCGCATGGCCAGCTCACATCTTGTCATTGCACGTTCCGGCGCGACAACGATTTCTGAATTGGCGTTGCTTGGTTGTCCTTCAATTTTGGTACCATTAGCTTCCACGCTTGATAACGATCAGGGAATCAATGCGATGTTTATGGAGAAAATGGGAGCTGCCTGGATAATCCCACAGGTAAGATTTACCCCCACGCGTCTAGCAGATGATTTAGGTCGTTTGATGCGGGCTCCAGGAGACTTGGGTCTTGTTTCAAAGGCGGCCCGAAGCCTGAGTCGGCCTAAAGCTGCCTTACAATTTGCGGATCTGGTTGAGAGCCTCAGCAAGAATAAGGCAAGAAAGAGATTATCTGTATGAAAATGCCAAAGAATATTGGGCCTATTCATTTTGTCGGCATTGGCGGGATTGGTATGAGTGGTATTGCAGAAATATTATCTGATCTGGGTTACAGTGTCCAGGGGAGCGATCTTAAAGAGAATGCCAATGTTGCTCGTCTGAGGAAGAAGGGTGTTCTGGTTTTTGTCGGGCATGATTCATCGAATCTGGGGGAAGCGGTTTTGGTGATTGTATCATCTGCGGTGAAGCTAGATAATCCGGAACTTATCT
Organism: Alphaproteobacteria bacterium; assembly: GCA_028599125.1. Lineage (GTDB taxonomy): Bacteria > Pseudomonadota > Alphaproteobacteria > Rhizobiales > NORP267 > JAQRMX01. Next base: position 3,783 of record JAQRMX010000054.1, read on the forward strand.
CTGCGAGTGCGCGTCACATTCCGATTATAAAGCGTGCTGCGATGCTTGCTGAATTAATGCGTTTTAAGAACTCCATTGCGGTGAGTGGAACGCATGGTAAGACCACAACAACGTCTATGGCGGCAACTTTGCTTGATGGCGGCGGATTTGATCCTACCGTTGTCAATGGAGGTATTATCAATTCCTATGGTACGAATGCACGTCTTGGGAGCGGAGAATGGATAGTCGTAGAGGCAGACGAAAGTGATGGTAGTTTTATAAAATTGCCGGTAGGTATTGCTATTGTAACCAATATAAACCGAGAGCATCTGGATCACTATGGCCATTTTGACAATCTAAGGTCCGCGTTTCGGGTATTTCTGGAAAATATTCCTTTTTACGGACTTGCAGTTCTTTGTCTTGATGATCCGGAGGTGCGGTACCTTTCTGCTACTATAAAGAATTGCCGTGTTCTGACTTATGGTGAAGCCCCGGATAGTGATGTGCGCTTGCTTAACGTGCGGCCTGATGAAACCGGGACGTGCTTTGATCTTATTTTCCATAATCATTCTGGAAATAAGAAGGAGGTTTTCCACGATCTCAGATTGTCAATGCCAGGTCGTCATAATACTCTCAATGCGGTCGCTGCTGTTATTGTTGCGCGTGATCTGGGTGTCAAGCCTGATGAGATTCAGTCAGCGCTTGCAGGATTTCAGGGTGTGAAACGGCGTTTTACCTTTACCGGGTCGTCGCGTGGGATCAGTGTATTTGATGATTATGCTCATCATCCGGCGGAGATTTCAGTTGTACTGAAGACAGCCCGCGAGATTTGTCCGGGGCGCGTGATCGCTGTTTTTCAGCCACATCGTTACACGCGCCTGAGTTATTTATTTGATGAATTTTGTACCTGTTTTAAAGATGCCGATATTGTGATTATTGCGGATATTTTTGCAAGTGGTGAAATGCCGATTGAAGGGATCAACCGGGACGTTCTGGTAGATAGAATTCAGGCCATCGGGCATCCGCATGTGATTGCTCTTGAGAGAAGAGAGCATTTGCACCGACTGATTGCCTCCTTGTGCAGAGCTGAAGATTTTGTTGTGTGTCTTGGTGCAGGAGATATTACTCAATGGGCATGTGCTTTGCCTTCTGATCTTGATAAGCTAGCGGAGGAGGGATTAGAGATACAATGAGGTTTTCTCTTCTTCAAGATTTGAAGACTCGTATGCCAGACTTACGTGGCCGGTTACGCTCTGATGTGCCGTTGTCTGCCTTGACTTGGTTTCGTTTGGGAGGGCCTTCTGATGTTTTGTTTGCCCCTGCGGATGAGGCTGATCTTGTGTATTTTTTTTCCTATCTTCCCTCGGATATTTCTGTGACGGTAATAGGTTCTGGTTCTAATCTTCTTGTGCGTGATGGTGGGATATTAGGTGTTGTTGTGAAATTGGCAGGAGGGTTTTCTGCCATTGAAATAGAGGAAGGTTACCGCTTGCGCGTTGGTGCCGGTGCTCCTGATGTTAGGGTGGCTGTTATTGCAGCGCGCTCTGGTATTGCTGGTTTTTCATTTCTACGCGGGATACCTGGCTCCATTGGAGGTGCCTTGCGCATGAATGCAGGGGCTTACGGAGTTGAAATGAAAGATGTTCTTATCAATGCACGTGCCGTAATGCGTTCCGGGGAGATTGTGACTTTTTCAAATGAAGAGATGGCCTTTGGCTATCGTCATAGCAATGTGCCGGAGGATATCACTTTTACTGAAGCTTTATTACAGGGGCGTCAGGGTGTAACTGAGGACATCTTGCACGAAATGGATGAGATTTGCAATGCTCGTTCCTCCAGCCAGCCAGTACTGCAACGGAGCGGGGGATCCACGTTCAGAAATCCTTCTGGCTACAGTGCCTGGCGGCTCATTGATGAAGCTGGTTGTCGTGGTTTGAAATTGGGAGGTGCACAGGTTTCTGAGTTGCATTGTAACTTTTTCCTTAATAACGGGGAGGCAACATCTTATGATATTGAATGTCTCGGAGAGCATGTTCGTGAGCGTGTAAAGGAAACGAGCGGGATTGAGCTTGAATGGGAAATCAGGCGGATCGGGGTTGCAAAGTGAGAAGGGGGCACGCTGCTGATGAAACGAGCTATTGAGGACTCAGATTTCGGCTTTGGATGCGGTATTTTGAGATATCTTTTATCTTGCAGGCGTTTTTTCAAACTGCGTTAATGCTTTTTATTGAACATTATCGTTACCGGTTTTATTGCTATTGGTTTTCTTTTTTCTATTTTTTCCTGCTGTTAGGAATTTTTATTCTTTCATGATCCTTATTCTTTGAATAATTCTTTTTTTTGATATCTGCCGTGCTTTCAAGTATGAGAATTTTGATAAAGAGGAGGAAGATCGGGAAAGCTTTTGCTATCCGGGTCTGTATTTTCTGTTTTTTTCTCCTGGTTTTCTGTCGACATTTTTCTTCTATTCCGGTCTCATAAAAGCTTTGAATTTTTACCAAGAAAATTGATTTTACTTCATCAAATATTTACCATTTGGAACAAGATTGAAGAGGAAGTGGCGGGGCTGATACGTGGGGTGTTATTTTCGCTTTTTTCTTTGTTTTTTCTTATTTTCGGGCTGTTTAATCCCGGCTTTTCGTGATTTCCAGCGTGAGCTGAGGGTACGGTTTTTGTCGCATGTTTGTTTTCTTTACCTGAACCAGGCCCGTTAATGCCTGATGTAGAAGGAGTGAATTATATTGTTTGATACTTCTCATCATCGGTTATCCAGGGGGTCTGCGTTTTCCTTTTTTACGTACAGGAGTAGCGTTTTTATGCGCTTGATCGGTATGCTGACTGGTGGTGTTGTTCCTTGCATCGGGACGCGGAACTGGAGTGAGAGTATAGAGATTGTTCGCTGTCGTATCAGATCTGGTTCTTTTTCAGTGAAGTCTCTGACGTTTATGGCCTTTTTTCTTTATGCATCGGTTTGTGTTTATGGTGCCATTCTGAATGGTTACGCTGCTCTTGTTGCAGACCGTTTTGCGTCTGCCGGTTTGTTTTTGGAACGCAATTCTGGCTTTACGTTACGCTATGTTGATATTGTAGGTGATTTCAATGGTGATATTGATGCTTACCGTTCTGAGGTTATTTCTGCTCTTGATGTCAAATTTGGTTCCTCAATTTTTCATGTTGATCCTCAGGCTGTTTGTAATCGTTTGAGTGATTATGTGTGGTTTGATCAGGTGAGTGTTGAGCGTTTGCTTCCGGATGGTGTTCGAGTGAAGTTCAGTGAGCGTCAGCCTTTTGCCATCTGGCAGTATCATGGAAAGCTTTCTCTTGTTGATCGTTCTGGTTCCGTAATTACGGATTCTATTGACGGGCGGTTTTTGAATTTGCCTGTTTTTGTGGGTTATGGAGCCAATCGTCGCGTGAGCCGCTTTATCGAAGAATTAGAGAAATATCCTGGTCTTCGTCACCGTATCAGTGCATTTGTGAGAGTTGCGGACCGCCGCTGGAACCTGCATCTGAAAAATGATGCTATTATCAAACTTCCTGAGCTTTCACCTTGGTCAGCGTTAAGTGAGATTGCCCTTCTTGAAGAGACCTATGGTTTGTTGGGGCGTGATTTTGTTCTGTTTGATTTTCGTCTTCCTGATCGCATAGGACTCCGTTTGTCTCCTGAATCCGCGACGCGGTATCGCAGGGCACTTAAGGAGCGGCGTTCGAAGCGTTTGAGGGAGAGGAATACATGAGTGAGCTTATCAGTTTTCCTCTTCTTTCGCGTGCGCGACAATTGCCGGCTACCCGGTCCAGTATCGTTGGCGTTCTTGATATTGGTTCAAGCAAATTGTGCTGCCTTATCGCTAAGCTGAAGCCGTCAGATTGTGGAGAGGAATTCTCTTGGCGTACGCACATGATTGATGTTATTGGCATTGGTCATCAGGTGGCACGTGGCGTGAAATCGGGGGGTCTTGTTGATATGGATCTTGCTGAACAGGATATACGTGATGTTGTTGATGTTGCAGAACGGATGGCCTGTGTCAGGGTGAATCGTCTTATCGTTAACGTTTCTTCCGGTCGTCTACAGTCCAGAGCCTTTACGGCAGGTGTATCTCTCAAGGGTCGTCAGGTTCAGAAGAGTGATGTTTGTAGTGCGCTTAGTGTGGGCAGTGCCTCTGTCGCTTCGGGATGCCGGGTCGCTTTACATAGCGTGCCGATTGGTTTTGCTCTTGACGGTACGGTAGGTATTCGTGATCCACTGGGCATGGTAGGTCAGGAATTGTCTGTTGACGTTCATGTTGCAAGTGCGGAATCTATTTTTTTACGTAATCTTGCCTTGTGTGTTAACCGCTGTCACCTCGACATTGATGCGTTTGTTGTAACCCCTTATGCGTCTGGTCTGTCGTGTTTGGTTCGCGATGAAATGGAACTGGGGATCACGGTTATTGATATGGGGGCAGGGACAACCTCTGTTTCTATTTTTTATGGCGGCTATTTTGTTTACTGTGATGTTGTCCTTTTGGGCGGCAGTCATGTCACAGCGGATATTGCGCGTGGATTGTCAACGACGTTTGCGGCAGCGGAGCGGATCAAGACGTTGTATGGAAATGCCTTTTCCGGTCAATCAAGAGAAAAAGTATCTATTCCTGTTTCTCTGGTTGGCGATGACCCGGGTGCCAGTCCGGGTTATATATCGGAGTCTGCATTGGCTGATATTATTCGTCCGCGCTTGGAAGAAATTTTTGAACTTGTGCGTGATCGCCTTATTGCCAGCGGGTTTGCCCGTTATGCTGCCAAACGCCTTGTTCTTACGGGAGGAGCTTCGCAATTGCTGGGGGTCAGGGAACTTGCGCAGCGTGTTCTGTCTATGCATGCCCGGATGGGCCAGCCTCTAGGTATTGGAGGTGTTCCGGGATTTGCACGGGGTCCGTCCTTTTCTGTTGCATGTGGTTTGCTTGTTTATCCTCAGATTATAGGGCATGAGGCAGATGAATTGCCTTCTATAAGCCGTCAGGTATCCTCTCCGAATTATCTGAAAAAGGTGGGCCAATGGATCAAGGAAAGTTTTTAAGTGCAAATATAGGGTATCTGGGGATATAAAATTGTTGGAAAGTTATGAAGATGAATCATAATGAATACTTTTTTTGCGGATTGGGAGTGAGTTGTCTAATGTTAATAATCTTTCGGGTTGCTTTGTTCGGGGAAAGTAATGGGGGACGAGGGTATGACTGTTAATTTGAAATTGCCTGATATGAGTGAATTGAACCCCCGTATTACGGTTTTTGGTGTTGGTGGTGCCGGTGGTAACGCCGTGAACAACATGATCCGTCTAGGTCTGAGGGGTGTTGATTTTGTTGTCGCCAATACGGATGCACAAGCTTTGATGGCGTCAAGTGCTGAGCGTCGGATACAGATGGGCATCCAGCTCACGGAAGGTCTGGGTGCTGGATCTCGTCCGGAGATCGGTTCTTCCGCGGCGCAAGAAGCGCGTGATGAAATTTATAGCCAGATTGAGGGTGCTCATATGGTTTTCATTACTGCCGGTATGGGTGGTGGAACAGGGACCGGTGCGGCTCCCGTTATTGCATCTGTAGCACGTGAACAGGGCATTTTGACTGTCGGTGTGGTTACAAAACCATTTCAATTTGAAGGACAGCGTCGCTTGCGTACGGCTGAGGCCGGCATTGTTGAGATGCAAAAGCATGTTGATACCCTGATTGTCATTCCGAACCAAAATTTATTCCGTGTTGCTAACGAGCGTACGACATTTTCAGAGGCTTTTGCGATGGCGGATCAAGTTCTCTATTCCGGCGTGGCCTGCATTACGTCCGTAATTGTAGAGGAAGGACTGATCAATCTTGATTTTGCCGATGTCCGTGCAGTTATGAGCGAAATGGGTAAAGCTATGATGGGAACAGGCGAGGCTTCGGGCGATAAACGGGCAATAGAGTCTGCTGAAGCTGCAATCTCTAATCCCTTGCTTGATGATGTTTCAATGCGAGGCGCTCGTGGCTTGCTGATTTCGATCAGTGGTGGTAATGATTTGACTCTATTTGAAGTTGATGAGGCTGCGACCCGTATCCGGGAGGAAGTTGATCCGGATGCTAACATCATTTTGGGAGCTACTTTTGACGATTGTCTTGAGGGTAGCATGCGTGTTTCTGTTGTTGCGACAGGCATTGATGCAGAAGAGCTTAAGGGTGTAGAAAAAAAAGATAGGGACACGATGGATTTTCCTCGAAAGGAGTTAGCCGGAGGGAATGTTTTTCGTGATCATCCACAAGGGGAAGCGAAGATGAGCGGAGGTGCTCAGGAATTTGTGAAGGAAGGAAACAATTGTAAGAGTTCCCTTTCCGGAAAGATTGAATTTGAGGAACATCAGATACTCAAAGATGGTATGACATTGCGTCCTATGCGTATCTATCCTGATCTTTCATCCCCCTCATCAGAGAAGACCGCATCATCGGGGACTCCGAGAAGAGATAATGCTGTCCTTGATGAAGGAATTTTTATTCCACCTGTTGCGGCTCGTGTTGATTCGCGGAGGCCTTCCATGCCACAAATGGAGGATTTTCCTCTTCCGGCACAGAATGAAATGAAGGCGCGTCTCGGTGATGCTACAGAGATGGGTATTGATGTTCATAAAAGGAAGTCAGGATTTTTCCAGCGTTTTGTTGGTACTGATAAAAAGACTGAGGGCAAAGGAGGAAACAGAGATGTGACGAGCTCGTCAGATTCGAACTCATGTTTGCCTGTTTCTTCTTTGGAAAGCTCCTTTTTTTCAGGTGAATTTTCTGAGCGGATAAATCGTGTTGGAGGGGAGAGTGAGGCCTCTCATAAGGGAGAAGAGAATCTTGAGATTCCTGCGTTTTTAAGACGACAGGCTCATTGAAGGCTGTTGACGGGATGTTCGTATGATTCGAAATTGGAAGAATTCGGGTTAAAGATGGTCTTCTCGAATTGGGGGATGCGCCTTTTTGTTTGGCTCGGATTCCGGGGTTCAGGAAAGGGGGGTGATTGTGCTCCTTCTTGTTTCTGTTTCATTCATTGAGCCTTTTTTATTTTTTGGCGCTTCATGTTTTGTCCGGATAGGGGTGTCTTTAGGGAGTTGTATTATTTTTTCGTTTCCTCCTATTTTCTCCTGGCCTTTAACGAGATAGGGTGATGAAAAAATGTATTTTCGCGTGAGCGGGTCTGTTTTTCGTACGATTTTTTTAAAAGTTTGTTTCGTCGGGTTGGATTAGTGATTTGCGTCAGTGCTGTGTATTAACCTTCTTTTTTCTGATATCTGTTGCTTCCCTGATGTTTAATTTCTGGCTCTGTGTGATGTTCTGGATTGGATGATAAACAATGCGGTATTTAGGTAAAATTGATTTATTCGGCAGTGCGTCATTTTTGATGATGCGCCTTGGTTTTTTCCGTGGTTCTGCTGGTTTGCTTTTATTTTGTACTGCTTTTTTCGTAAGTGGTTGTCTTTCTTCCGGTGTAAAGTCGGGAAGAGAATCTGATGCAGAAGCTTTCCGTCATCTTCCTGCATCAGTGTTGTTTGCGGAAGCAGAGGAATTTTTAGCGCAGGAAGATTTTGATGACGCTGCGGATGCCTTTTCCGATATTGAAGCCCAGTATCCTTATTCTTCATTGGGTCGTCGTGCTCTTCTGCTTTCTGCAGAGGCCTATTACCGTGGCCATGATTATGTACGGGCATCGTCTTCTGCGCTTCGTTATGTAGAGCTTTATCCAAAGAGCAACGAGCTTGACCATGCTTACTATTTGATTGGTGTTTCCTCTTATGCACAAATTCTTGGGGCCACCCGGGACCAATCTGCCACCCGTAAAGCGCTTCTTGCATTTCAGCAACTGGAATCTCGTTATTCAGGATCTGTTTATGCAGAGAATGCCAGGAAATATATCTATTCTCTTCGCAATCGTCTAGCTTCGAGTGAAATCAGCATTGCATTCCATTATTTGCAACGTGGTGATTATGTTGCAGCCCTGAATCGCTATAAAACTGTCATTAAGCTCTATGGCGATACCGAACAGGCACCTGAAGCTTTATTCCGTATGGCTGAAATTTATCTGGCTCTGGGTATTATCTCAGAGGCTCAGAGTAGCGTATCTGTATTATCCTGGCGTTTTGAGTCCAGTGAATGGTACAAGAGAGGCGAAGATCTTCTTGAGGAACATGGACTGAAGCCGTATTATGATGAGAAATCTTGGATATCTGAAATTTTTTCTGGGCCTTGATGCGTTTATCTGCTCAGATTGCTTTCTTTCCTGATTATCAGTTTTTCTTTTTTGTCCGGATGCATTTCTGCTTGGGGGTGTTACTGTTTCTGTTTATTGAAAAATTCCCGATCATTATCAAATCTCGGTCTGGTGATATGATGAAGAAATTTTCTTTCGGCGGTGATTTTTTCTTTTTGAGACCCCATTCTGGAGTGAATCTCTTCAAAATGCCCAATGTTTCTCTTTTTGATCTGTTTAGTGAAAATTAAGGAATTTCTTTTTTCTTTGATGCCGTCTCCTCTTCAGGCTCCGGGTGGCGTTGTATTTTTTACTGACAGTTTTTGATTGTAATTCTGTATGGGCGAACGAAAAGAAATTACGGTTCATGCGATTAAGGAA
>JAQRMX010000055.1 GCA_028599125.1 Alphaproteobacteria bacterium
TATGGCCTATCCTCTTCTATAATTTCCACCATTATACCTGTACGAAAAAAGCTATCATCATCATGATTTTTTGCCGTTTCCATTCTATTTTTTAGTTCCGGCAGCAGAGAGGGACACATAGGTCCTCGTAAATCTAATTCACCCCCCTTCCAAGTCTCTGAAAGAAGATTTTCGGAGAGCTTTTCTGATACACGTGTCTCCAGCAACACGGGAGCACCAGTTATATTTTCTGGTTTCCTGACCTTTCCTAACGGCAAGTAAGCTGAGATCCCTGTCAACTCACGCCTCGCTGCCCAGGCCCCTCCTTCTCCTAGGAGCACAATATCAATGATATCAATGGAGAGGGAGGGAAGAGAAGTGCCGCCCAGCTTTTCCGCCAGAACCGGAGAAGACCAAACGCAAGCGGCCTGTTGAAGTTTTGTTGCTCCCCTGATTAATTTTCCCTTTTCTGCAAGTCTTTCAAGAAAAACGGGTGGTAACAAGGTATAGCTTGCTTCTGTTTCTCTAAGAATAGTCAGAAAATTCTCCTTGCCGAAGGCTTGTTTAAGAGCGAGCACGCAGCCAGATAAAAGCCACGGCACCATCACCATTCCCAAGGCCAGAACACCAATCGGCTGATAGGGTGACAACATGATATCGTTCTCTGACAAGCCTGATGTCAGAAGGTGCATCATCCCCGCTGCGATCCACTGATTATGGCTACGCGCAACAGGCCTGAGTCCGGTATTCTGTCTGAAATCCCAGGATAATGTAGCAACATGATTGGCCTGATCGAGCCGGTGTGGGGGTAAATCAAAGCTAGAAACATTATCCCAGGCAGTATCCAGATTCTCGACGCCGTCAAGCACATCAAGTCCAAAGGCAAACAAATGGCGAATATTGATTGTTTTTGCCGCTACGTGACGCATCATATCTGCATGTTCATGCCCCTCGAAGCGAGATTTGGTAATAATCGCCCGTGCTCGTACCATTTTTAGAGCGGATATGAGTTCCCTTTCACGCCATAAAGAAGGAACAAGGCAGGCTACAGACTGAATACGTAAAACAGCCAAGATAGAAAGATAAGATTCAATACTGTTGGGTAACTGGAGAATAACGACATCATCGGAAACAAGACCGCATTGCAGAAGGCGCCACGCGACATTATTAACGAAACGGTTTGCCTGCTCGTATGTTACTTTTCGCAAGACAAGTGGCGCCCCTGCACAGGATGTTTCTTCATAGTCAATGAGAATTACATCTTTCGGATTTTTATGGGCTCTTCTGAAGAAAAGCGAATCCAGCGTCGCTGTTCCCCAGATACCTTCGGTACCGTAAGCCTCTATTTCTGCCCTGCTACTCAAGATCATCTGACCCCTCCTATAAAAAGTAACCGGGAGAGCTGCGTTTTTCTCCAACGCCGCATTTGTCTTTACGCTCCTGTCTCTGAGAGAAGGCTAGCCTATATCGCAAGCCGATGTGCGCAAATGGAATATCATTCATTTTTAAAGTTTATTTTCTTACCTTCCTACACTTCACATATTCAAAATTCTTTGCTATGATTTTTTTCTCTTTTTTGATTTCTTTTTATCATACAAAGAGATAGACTTTCTCGTGTTTAAAGTTTAATAGTCTCCGTTTTTTTGTTGCGAGTAAGTGAGTGAGTCATTTTTTCGATGAGTATATCATTCGTTTTTCGCCTCCGAATCACAGAGGTATCAAGAAAGAATAGGAAAAAATGTTTATTGTTGCTTTTCTCCGCCTTGGCGGTCTCTTAAGTTTTGTTTTGTCTCTCATAAGCTTGGCCTTTTTGTCTGTTGCACCTGCTCTAGCTCAGGATACAAAAAGCGCTCAGGAGGGCGATGTGAAGATCCCCCTCACAAAATGGACAAAAGTTTGTCCGAGCAAAGATCCGAAAAAAGATGGTGAACCACAAGGTCTTTCTTCCTGTCTTGTTGTTCAGGAACTTCGTGATCCGAGAAATGGTGGTCTTATATCTTCAGTTGCTGTTCATCTTACAGAAAAGGAAAATAAATTTCTCGTTATTACCGTTCCTCCCGGTGCACTCTTAGAGGCGGGGATCACTCTGCGCGTTGATGAAAAGGAAGAAGCGAAGAGCAAGTTTTTAGTTTGTTATCCAACAGCTTGTGTCTCTCGTCTGGAACTCAAAAAAGAGATGATTGATAAGTTCAAGAAGGGTAACTCTATGGACTTGGTCATGATAGGATCTGATGAAAAAGTAACCGGGTTCAGAATGCCTTTGGCTGGATTCACAAAAGCTTTCACTAATAAGAAGGGCCAGAGTGTTGAGAGCTACCAGGAAATGCAGCGTAATTTTATTGAAGAGATTCGTAAGGAAGCTGCTGAAAAAATAAAGAAAAATAAAGAAGGTACGAAGAAATAATTTTCGCAGAACGGATGAGTGGGGTGTATAAAAATCCTCTCTCTCCGTTTTTTTTCTTTTCGTTGCTTTTATTGTTGGTTTTTTAACTGGCAGACCTTGTTTCCAGCATACTTCTCCCTAGAAAAGCCGTCTATGTTTTATTAGATTTTTTTGTCAGAAACGCCAACCGTAAAGTCAGAGAGTTAACCGTAAAGGTGTCTCTTCTACTTTTTCGGGCTGGGTCTCCTGATTCGTCTTACTTCCTCAGTTCTCTTCACGCATGAGGCGTGGCGTTTGGCTCGTTGAATTCAGGCTTAATTTTACAAGAAAATTTCGTATTAGTGCAGAACGCTTTGCAGCAATACTGCCAGCCCCACGAATAATTTGAGAAGGAAAGGAATCCGAAAGGATAGAACGGTTAAGCAAATCAGTCATGCAGGCACGTGTAGCAACATCACTTTGTCTGTGCCTATTATAGGCAGACAAAGTTGATGGCGCGCCTATATCACCTTCTTCCTGTTTAATCTTTTCAAGAATTTCGGCAAGCATTGCGGTATCACGAAGACCAAGATTCAGGCCCTGTGCACCAATTGGAGGCAAGACATGACCTGAATCACCGACCAAAGCCACACGATTGCTTGCCATGCGAAGAGCCGTTAATTGAAATGAAGGAAATGAACCCCGCGAATTAACGCTCGTTATATGGCCTATCAAACCATGGGAGCGCTCTTGTATTTTTCTTATTAAGAGGTGATCCGGCAGTGCAAGAAATTCGGAAGATTCTGAAGACTTAACAACCCAAACGACACTCGATTCCATATTACAAGGAAGAGGAACCAGAGTAAATGGCCCTGTCCTTGTATGAAATTCCGTGGAAACATTTTTATGCGATAATGTATGGCTGATGTTGAATGTGAGTGCAGTCTGATCATACATTTTTTTTGAAAATGTTATTCCCGCAGATTCGCGACAAAGAGAATTTGATCCATCAGCTCCAACAACCAGTTTTGCCTGAACAGGTGACCCTTCGGAAGGGAAAACACAGATTTTTTTATCTTCCGGAATGATACGGATAATTTTTTGCCTGCTTATAGTGAGTGTCGGTAGAATCGTTGCATATGCATCAAGTTTTCTAATCAAATCTCGATTGATAACATTGAAACCAAATTGAAAGTGCCCAAACTCATACGAGCTGAAAGAAAGGCTTGGGGCACGAAACAAACGTCCTGTGTCATCAATCAGTCGCATAGCAGTAATAGGGGCAGCGCAATCTTGCAGTTGCGGCCAAATCCCCATCCTTTTCAATAGAGAAACCGATCCGCTCAGGAGGGCTGTTGTCCGCGTATCTGGCAAAACAGGGGGCATAAACGCCCGTATACTGAACCCAGCATGAGCAAGCAAAATGGAGACAGTTAACGAAGACAAGCCCCCTCCCACTACAGCAATATCAGCGTTTTCCTTATATTCAGTCATTCCTGTTATCCACCTATATGCACAAGAGTATCTTACGTGTTAGACTGAAACCGTGCAAATTGGAAGCGGTTGATGTATCAGGAAAAATGAGAGAAACGTGAGAGGAAGACGCCATATGGGCCGTATCTTTACTCAGCGGGCTATTAATCTTTCGGTATCGCCAACTACTGAGATGGCCGTAAAGTCACGCGCATTGCAGCAGGCCGGATATGATGTGGTTGATATGAGCGCCGGTGTTCCTGATTTTGATACACCAGATGAAATCAAAGATGCAGCCAGTGCCGCTCTTGCCGCTGGATATACAAAATATAGTCCTATACCTGGTATTCCTATTTTGCGTGAAGCCATTGCCGCAAAGCTGAAACGTGATAATGGACTGGACTATAAACCAACAGAAATCGTTGTCAGCAATGGGGCAAAGCAGTCACTTGCCAATGTCTGTATGGCCTTTCTGGAACCTGGCGATGAAGCGATTATTATCGGCCCTTGCTGGCCAGCTTATGCAAATATGATTGAGTTTGCTGGTGCAAAATCTGTATTTGTCCCGACACAATTAGAAAATGGCTTTCACATTGACATTAATATTCTTGCCAACTCAGTGAACAGCGCGACAAAACTGATTATTCTCAATTCTCCTTCAAATCCTTCCGGTGTTATCTATACAAGGGAAGAATTGGAAGCGCTTATCGCTCTTATCCGAAAGAATCCTGACATATGGATTCTTTCGGATGAAATTTATAATATGATTTTGTTTGGCGGCGTGCATGTAAGCCCCGCATCTTTACCTTACGGGTTTGAACGTACAGTGATCATAAATGGTCTGTCGAAGGCTTTCTCTATGACCGGCTGGCGCGTTGGTTATACAGCTGCACCGGCACCTGTTGCCGCCATATTATCAAAGATACAAGCTGTTCTGACAGCCGGTGCCAACTCCTTCGTTCAGCACGCAGCCGCTTTCGCGCTAAACGAAATGGAAAGTGCCAGCCGCATGATGCGAGATTCTTATCTGGAGCGCAGGGATATGACAGTAAGTCTCCTGAGAGCTATTCCAAAGATCAAGGTCCATACGCCTGATGCAACTTTTTATGCGTTCCCTGACGTCAGTGCCTATTTTGGTTCTGAATATAACGGGATCGTTATTAGGGATGCAGACGATATGGCCACTTACCTTCTGGATAAAGGATTTGTTGCGATTGTTTCCGGTGTAGAATTCGGAACGCCCAATCATATTCGTCTTACATTCTCCATATCACATGACAATATCCGTAAAGGAATAGCAAGGATTGCCGATATGTTGGAAAAATTACACCGATCTAGAAAAGAGAAGCAACCCTGCCAGAAAAAAGTTTTTTGATTACATCTGCAAAATAAATTTATTTTGTTTACGAGCGATTCAGATTCTCCGGATATTTTTTCAGAATAAAAATTTGTATTTTAATAGCCAAAGGATAGAGAAGTGTGTTTTGTGGCAAGGAATTTTTACTTTTTTTCTGTTTGGTTTGCTGTTTGTGCAGTTCTGATATGTCTGTCTTTAGTCGGCTGTAAAAAAAAAAGCAATTTGCAACCTACTCCCAGCAAGCGTGTGTTTGAAATCGGCGAACCTATACCAAAGGGGGGAGGGGTATATAAAGTCGGAAACCCTTACCAAATCGGTGATCTCTGGTACTATCCGGAGGAGGATGAAGATTACGAGTCTGAAGGTATTGCGTCCTGGTATGGTGCCAAATTTCACGGGCGCTATACTGCAAACGGGGAAATCTTTGACATGGACTCTATCAGCGCGGCACACCCGACACTGCCCTTGCCGAGTTATGCTAGAGTAACCAATTTAGAAAATGGCTACTCAATCGTTGTTCGCATCAACGACCGGGGACCTTATGCCCATGATCGTTTACTTGATGTATCAAAGCGTGCCGCGAATCTTCTGGGATTTCAACACAGGGGAACGGCTTCTGTACAGGTTACGTATATGAATCGTGCCCCGATGTCTGGTAAAGACGGGTGGGTTGTAAATGTCCCAGGCATGGAACCACATGTTATAGCCCAACCGAGCATTGAATCATCTATTATAGCCCGTAGCGCCGTTCCATTTCCAATAATGAGGCAAGGGGCAATTGACATTGCCTCTATAGAAAGGCGTCCCGTACCTTCTTATCGACCGGACAAAAGAGGAAGAGAAGAGAAAAAAGACTTAATCTCTGATTTTTTTTACATACAGGCCGGTTCGTTTCGCGATCCAGAAATAGCAAATCAACTTGCTTCTAGCCTGGAAATGACTAGGCAACCAGTAAAGATTGTACCCGTTGATATCTCCGGTACAACATATTACCGTGTCTTTGTCGGGCCTGTGCAGAATCGTCATGACGCTGAAGATGTCCTGCAAACTGCCTGGTCAAGCGGGGCGAAAGGTGCTTACTTTGTTAACAAGGATCAATAAACAGTTTGTTATTTTGGTTAGCTACGAGCGAATTTCTTTGGTTTTTGGTTATTCTGTTATTGACCGTATAAAGAGGGGAAGTAACCGGTGTATTATTTGAGACTTATGAATTTATCGCATTATTTTATTTACAGCTTCTGGTCCTTTCTTATTGCCTGTCTCTTCCTCTTTTTTTTATGGACACGCGGAGCCTGCGCAAAGGACACTATTGCCTCCAATGCCATTTTAATTAATGAAACAACCGGCGTCGTTCTCATGGAAAAGAATGCGGACCAACGCAGGCCACCTGCCTCTCTTTTGAAACTCATGACGATTGAATTAATTTTTAAAGCACTTGATGAAAATCGTTTAACTCTTGCCCATAAATTCCGTATATCGAAAAAAGCTGTGCGTGAAGGTGGGCCGAAATCAGGAAATTCAACAATGTTTACCAAATATAATAGTGAAATATCACTTGAAAATCTCCTACAGGGTATCATCGTTCACTCTGGGAATGATGCAAGTATTGCCGTCGCAGAAGGCATGGCAGGAAGTGAAAAAGCCTTTGCGACACTGATGAATGAGCGCGCGCATGAATTGGGTCTTCATAATTCATACTTCGTCAATTCAACCGGATTACCTGCAAAAGGCCAATATACCTCTGCCCGTGATATTTCAAAGCTTGTTCTTCATATCATTCGTCGTTATCCGCGTAGATATTGGCGCTTTGGTCAGACTCATTTCACATGGAATAAAATCACACAGCGTAATCGCAATTTCTTGCTGGGAAAGGTTCCCGGTGTGGATGGGCTGAAAACAGGTTACACAAAAGCAGCAGGATATTGCCTGGTAACGTCAGGTCTCCGCAAGCAGAACCGTCTGGTTGCTATTTTAATGGGTTTGAAAGACGCTAAAAAGCGCACAAAGGAAGGAAGGAGAATGATGGAGTGGGGGTTTACTCTCCTTGATCAGATGAAAGTGATACCGGCAGAAAAATCATGATCTGTTCGTTCAAGACAGAATTTTGCATGAGAGTTAAAAAGCAGGCTATCTAGTAGCCTGAGTCTTATGCGTTTCTGTGTCCACACTCAAAAAGATGAAATCGAAAGATACGGGTCTATTGATATGGTCCAAAAGAAAGGTCAGTTCATTATTTTTGAAGGAGGGGAGGGAGCCGGAAAGTCAACACAGGTTTCCCGATTGTCTCGTTCTTTGCGTGATTTATCCCTTTCTGTTCTTGAAACCTTCGAGCCGTATGAGCCGCGCAAACCTTATGAATTGCGCGCGCCGTATGATGACAGTATGCTTATTACCGGCTTTACCCGTTCTCTCCTCAAAAATGGCGCCATTAACTCATGGGGAAAACATTATGCAGAGGCTTTTCTTCTCGCTGCAGCAAGAGATGAGCATCTGACACATGTGATCCAGCCGGCTCTATCAAGAGGAAAGTGGGTGATCTGCGACCGGTTCAGTGCCTCAACGAGGGCTTATCAGGGTGCAGGAAGAGGTCTGGATGACGTTAAAATTTCTCAACTTGAAACGGTCATTTTCCTTCAGGAAACTATGCCTGATCTCACTTTGATTCTTGATGTACCTGTCGAGACCGGCTTCCTTCGGATCAAAGAAAAGAGACAAACGCCTACTGATCGTTTTG
>JAQRMX010000056.1 GCA_028599125.1 Alphaproteobacteria bacterium
GAACGATAAGCGGGCGTGAATATGCTCTCAAAAGTGAAGGAGACGCTCTCACTTTCCTTAATGATGAGAGGAGTGAGGTTTCTTCTGTTGATGGAACGGGACTTTTCACGTCAGGGACTACAGCGAATATTGAAAATAAGGGAACGATAAGCGGGCGTGAATATGCTCTCAAAAGTGAAGGAGACGCTCTCACTTTCCTTAATGATGAGGGGAGTGAGATTTCTTCTGCCGATGGAACGGGATTTCTCACGTCAGGGGCTACAGCGAATATTGAAAATAAGGGAACGATAAGCGGGCGTGAATATGCTCTCAAAAGTGAGGGAGCCGATCTTATTTTCAATAATCTTAAAGACAGTGAGGTTTCTTCTTTTGATGGAACGGGACTTCTCACGTCAGGGGACAAAGCGAGGATTGAGAACATCGGGACGATAAGCGGTCGTGAATATGGTATTATCAGCAGGGAAGCTGATTTCCATTTTAAGAATTCTGCTGATGGAGTGCTCTCTTCATCCCATGGCTCCGCTCTTTTCCAAAAAAAGAGCGGAGCGGCGTATGTCGTTAATTACGGCAGAATAGAGGGAAAAGAGTCAGCTCTTGTAACAGAGAATCAAAAAACTTTAATTTTTAGGAATTTCGGTCTTCTTGAATCTGACGGAAGAACATTCGTTTCAAGAGGTGGCTCTCCTGTTTTATTGAATAAAGGAAAGATTTCTACGTCTTCAAAGATTTCAGGTGATTATGCTGTAGGCGGGAAGGAAGGGGGAGTTTTTCATCTCATTAATTCCGGGATAATAAGAGGTTCTGTTGAAAACAATATTCCAGCGATAAAATTATCTGGTGGGGGTACTGATACCCTGGAATTTAAGAAGGAGTTTTCTATTTCCGGAGATATCGTTCTGGATAACGCAACGAAGATCATTCTTGGTAAGGAGGTGGACTCGTCGTTCCGTCTTGATTTCGGAGGTTCCGGCGTTCTCAATTTTAATGAGAGGGATCTGAACTCTTTGTCTGTCCCTGTTTTTTACAGTGCTTCTGAACGAAGGCTTGCCTCCTTTAATCCTACTGCTCTTGTGCTTGAAGGAGATATTCTTGCCTCTGTTTCTAGCGATGTTTCGTCTCTTATTGCGGCGCACAGTTCTGTACTTTCCTATAATACTGGCAGAAAAAATTTCTGGACGTCTAGTTTCGTTTCCTCAATGAAACTGGGAGGGGAGCGTAATATTCCCTTTTCCAATCAGGGGTTTGCAGTCGGTTATGAGACAATTTTGTTTCCAAGCCTGTCTTTAGGCATTCTGGCGGGTTATAATGAAGGACGTTATACAAGCACTTCTAGCTTTAGAAGACGGGAGCTTCCGGGTTATAAAAATGATCTGAGCGGCTTGTTTTTTGCCTTTCATATGGCACATGAGAAAAGCAGTACGAGCGGCCTTTTTGTGAAGGCGTCTTTTTCTGGTGGAACACTTTCACATGCCGACAAGCGTTTTATGAATTATCACAAGATGAAAGAGGGCATGAGTTATGTTATGTCGACTTACAAAAGCCTTTGGATTGCACCTGAGGTGACGTCAGGAGCGCATTTTGATATGGGGTCTTTTGTTCTAACCCCGTCTATGCGTATCCGCTTTGCCTATCAGTCAGTTGATGGTTACACGGAAAAGGGCAAAGGGAAATCTTCTGCTGTTGTGACATTTTCTCGTCGCTCTTCCAAAGCCAGTGAGGGCCGTCTTCAGATGGCGCTTACACGAAAAATCATGAATATGTCATCAGTAGTGAGCGCTTATTCCGGGGTTCAGTATGGGAGCATCGGGACAAATGGGGCCGGTGTGAATTTGTCAATGTTTGACATGAGCAGAAACTTTAAAATACCGGATCAGAAGGATCGTTTTTCAATTTACACGGGTGCTCTTCTGAACCTTAATTTAGGACGAAATGTCAGCCTAAATGCAGGTTTAGAGTTTGTTTTTGGTGATGTAGAGGTTAAAGAGCTGCAATACAGAGCGAATTTTGGGCTGTCTATGTTTTTTAAGGAGAGATAAATATACTATCTCCTTGCGGAAGACTATCTTCTTCAGTAAAGTATGAAAGTGATATTGTTACAGATCATTCATTTTTATTATATAATAACGTTTCGTTCTTGTAATTTATAGTTTTATGTATTTTTCTGATTTCTTTTGTGTAAGATTAGATTTTTATTGTGGTGATGTTGTCACGAATTTTTCGTTTTTTTTTAGTTACATCTGGTTCTTCTTCTATTGAGTATGGCATATTTTTATCCTTAATTTCTGTGCTCCTGTTCTTCTTTCTCAAGGATTATGCTACCGATATCAAGGATTATTTTTTGGCATTAGAGGAAATAATAGACTAATTTTATAAACGATCACTTATATAAAATATCGTACCGGCATGCTTTCACTAACGGTGTTTTGCAGGGACTGTGTTCTTTGCAGAAATATCTTTTTCATTTTTATTTGTGTACGCAAGCTGAAAGCTTTTCGGGGAAGAATTCTGATCTGAAATCGGGTGATGAAATTCTCCTTAAGGACAAGACAGGCCGACGTGTAACGTAGGCTTAAAATTTTTTCTAATCGGTGTTACCTTCTAGAATGTGAGGGAAAATACTCTATACATATGTGCCTCTATAAAATACATTGAGACAGATATTGCTCTTTTGTCCTTTTATTTTTGTTTCCGTAATTAAAGATTTTTTAGTATTTCTGCTTCCTTTTTCCTTTTTTTCCAGCGAACCTGTGAACAGGACTCTTCGAAGGGTCCTGTTCACAGGTTCGCTGGATGAGGTCTTTATCCCGAAGCAAAAAAGCAGTCGTCCCGAGCTTGTTCGTTACATCCTTTTCCTTCCTAAAAAATCAATCATTTCCCCTCTTAGGGATGAACGATTATTCTAGGAGGGAATGATGTTTTGAAAAATACAGGAAGGCTCTTTTCTATTGCAACGGGGCCAGTCTTCGAAGGTAATGCTTTTTATGTTGTATTAATAGGAGAGAATGTGCTCCTCTTCTTCCACCGTGAGACCTCTATCTTTTCGGAGTTGTGGAAGCGGTAAAGATCTTTAATTCATGCGAAATCATTGGTTCTGTCAAAAATGATATTTCCGCAATTAAGCTTTCAGGGAAAAAATATCCTTCCTGATCTTTGGTAAGAGATCATTTATTATAAGTGATATCATCATGAAGGCTTCGGCAAAAGTTCATTTTGAGGAGAGCCTGTCATTTTCCTGCCGAATGTCTTTCAAAAAGGAGGGAGAGCTTTTTGTTACAGGTGAGGAGCAGATTTTTCTTACTCCCCTCCTGTTTTTCATAACAAGGCAAAATGTCAGGTAGCGGGCATTGTTCCAGATCTTTTTTCCTGCTTCCTCCAGTGCAGGCGCGTTATGCATATCAATCAATATCTCTCTATTCGGAAACAGAAGCGACAGAAAATGCCTGATTCAGTTCGCAGTCTGTCCGTAGCTAAGAGATCCATGCCGGAGAAGCGGTTACAGAGGGCTGCAGGCTGGTCTTTATATTCTTCATCTTATAGAAAAATGCCCTTCCTTTCACGGTTTATCGGTCAAGAAAAAGAAATCTTAGTTGATACCTGGATAAACAGATTGTTTTTTACGTGGTCTAGGGGAGCGATATTGAGGCTTGGTGCTGAGATGGTTTTCGGCGAGAAAATGCCCTGGGACACACGCCGGTCCAGAATTTTTCTTTTGATGTGTGCTGAAAAAAAGCAACAGGGAGAATGTGCGGATATGGGAAGAAAGGGGGAGAGTTTGTAACAGAAAAATTGCTTGCGCACCGCTGCATCAAAGGGCGCTGCTCTGCGCACTTGGCGTGCGGGCTGCAACGTCCAGAAGGATCCGTACGATTCCTATTCTGGAAAGCCCATCGCTTCTGCGGCTCATCTTCATGCCTTCATGCAATTGATTCTGTATTATCTCAAGTTCTTTCTGTTTCCAGCGGGCGCATTGCCGGATCAAAGCTTCCTTGCGCTTGAAAAAAACGGCAGGTTTCCGGTTTTCCACAACAGAAGTCGCGCTTTTGCCTTTTTCAACCTCACATCGTAATTCATGCAGAAGTTGAAAGTGAGAAATCGCACGCGTTATGAGATGGGTATGGGGTGTTCCACTTTCTAGGAGAGAGTGAAGCCTTGCGTCTGTGCCAGGAAAATCCCCTAAACCTAGACCATCAAGAAAGGGATCCACGTCTCTGGCTGATACATCACTTGTAATGGCTATAATGTCTTCCAGACTGATGGGGGATAACTGTCCTTCTGCGTATAAACAGATTTTTTCAATCTCCATCCGTGAAACCATACGGTCGGCACCAAGATGACTGAGCAAGAAAAGACGGGCCTCTGACTGAATTTTGAGATTAGCTTTCATGATCGTCTTATCTAGCATCTGTTCTAGATCCCGTTTATTATCAGCATAGCAGGCGATCGCAGCCCATTTTTGATGCCGCTCAAATAATGTACGCAAGGCGGCACCAGGAGTGAGATTCCCCGTTTCCACAATCAGCAGTGTATCCGGCACCTCCTCTTTCGAGAACGTGCTTAACAGCTTTGTAATCTGGGGAGAGCCAGGGTGTATCCAGACACAATTCCGGCCACCGGATAAAGGTCTCGCATAAAGCTCGTCCCTGAGTCGTGCTTCATTTGTGGCGAGGTCGTCGGCGGATAACCTGACCAAAGCGAATGGATCATCTACTTTTTCATCGAGAAAGACAGAAATAACCTGTCGTGCGCGTTCGTGCGACAGACCTAAATTGGGGCCGTAAAAAAGGATAGCTCCCGTGTCTGGGGGAAGCTTTTTAATGAAACGATTGGCGTCATAGGGTTTGATGATGGTCATCAGATCATGCTGTCAGGATCAGGGATTCGTTTCTTTCGTATTTTTCTGTGCAGAAGGAAGGACTGGCGGCAGAGAGGGAAGTATAACAGGTGTGCTCATCCTGTGCAATGATCATAAAGGAGTCTGAAGAATAACGGAGGGGACACACGGATACATCATTCATGAGATGATTCTGCTTGGAGAACAATATTGATAATTTTGTCGGGAATCACAATAATTTTGCGTATGGATCTATTTCCGATTGCACGTTTTACGCCATGCAGTTCTATGGCGGCCTGACCTGTTTCTTCTTCTGTCATATCGCCTGTGAGCACAAGTTCTCCTCGTCGCTTTCCGTTAACTTGTACCCCAATGGGGACGTGCTCTTCTTTCAGAACAGACGGATCAACCCGAGGCCACGGCCGTGCGGAGAGGAAAGGTTCATTTCCGAGTTGATGCCAGCATTCTTCAGCCAAATGAGGCATCATGGGTGCAAAACACTGGATCATCAGTTCTGCGGCTTCCCTTAGAGCGCTCGTGAGCTCTGGCGTGAGAGCTTCCTGATCAACTATCTTCTGAAGGTCACTGCTGAAATGGTTTGCATATTCGTGAATATGTGCGACAGCCCGGTTGAAATGGAGGGCGTTGAGTTCCGTTTCAACTTTGAAGACGAGCTTATGGGCCTCCTGCCGTAGGGTGTCTCCGGCACTGCAAAAGAGGGTGTTCCCGGGTGAGGAAGAAGGAGAGAGGGTGGCAACTTTTTTGATCATACGCAAGAGGCGTTGAACAAAACGCCAAGCCCCTTCAATCCCTGCGACGCTCCATTCCACATCACGTTCTGGTGGTGAATCCGACAACATGAACCAGCGTGCCGTATCGGCCCCGTAAGTGTCTATAATCTCTGAAGGATCAACGGTGTTGTGTCGGGATTTTGACATTTTCTCTACCGGCCCAATGGTTACTATTTCGCCGGTCTTTGTTAATTTTGCAACTGTTTTTCCTGAATCCGTTGTCCGCGTAATAGCAGACGGGGCGACCCAGTTTCCTTTTGCATCGCGATATGTCTCATGCGTTACCATGCCCTGTGTAAAAAGACCCTCAAAGGGTTCTTCTCTTTCCAGATGCTGTGTCAGTTTCATCGCACGGCTGAAAAAACGGGAATAAAGGAGATGCAGGATGGCATGTTCGACACCGCCGATATACTGATCGACGGGGAGCCAGGAATCAGCTTTTTGCCGATTGGTCGGGGTATCAGCCTCTGGAGCGGGGAAACGCGCAAAATACCAGGATGAATCAACGAAGGTATCCATCGTATCAGTTTCCCGTTCCCCGGCTCCTCCGCAAAGGGGGCAGGCCACATGTTTCCATTCCGGGTGACGGGTAAGAGGATTTCCGACACCGTCAAATGTAACGTCTTCCGGGAGACGGACAGGAAGATCCTGTTTTGGGACAGGCACAATTCCACAATCCGGGCAGTGTATGAACGGAATCGGGCATCCCCAGTAGCGCTGCCGTGAAATTCCCCAGTCACGCAAACGATAATGAATCTGGCGGCGGGCTTGAGGTTGCCCGTTAAGAAAGCGAGAGTGGAGGAAATCTGAAACTGTCTTCCGGGCTTCACTGATGGAGAGGCCATCAAGAAAATCTGAATGGAACAAGGTCCCTTCTCCTTCATAAGCCTTTTCCCCGATGTAAAAGCAGGCGGAATCCTCTCCCGCAGGCAAAATAACGGGGAAAAAAGACAAATTATGAGCGTGAGCAAAATCAAGGTCTCGCTGATCGTGAGCTGGACACCCGAAAACAGCACCGGAGCCATGATCCATCAAAACAAAATTGGCAACAAAAACAGGAAGATTCTGTTCTTCTTTGAGGGGATGCTTCACGCGCAAGACTGTTTTGTAGCCTTGTTTTTCTGTTTTTGCTAGCGCGCTAAGGGCTGTTCCTATCCGCTGATGAGCGCTAATGAAGGCCGCAAGGCCTGTGTCTGTCTCTGTAAGCCTTGCCGCCAGGGGATGATCGGGTGCCAGAGCGACAAAACAGGCGCCGAACAATGTTTCTGCCCTTGTTGAATAAACTGTGATGTCCTTGATATCTTCGCCCCCCGGAGGCGTGCTGGTGCTGTCGATTTCAAATCGCAGGGACAGTCCTTCTGATTTTCCGATCCAGTTTTTTTGCATCTGCCGGACCTTCAATGGCCACCGCAGAAGGCTATCTGTTGAGGACAAAAGATCTTCGGAAAACCGGCTGATTCGGAAAAACCATTGTTCTAATTTCCGCTGTTCGACAGGGGCACCAGAGCGCCAGCCGCAGCCCTCGATCACCTGTTCATTGGCAAGAACTGTCTTGTCAACAGGATCCCAATTGACTTTTGAGGCCTGCCTGTAAACAAGGCCAGCTTTATGAAAATCAAGGAAGAGTTTCTGCTGCTGATGGTAATAAGCCTCATCGCATGTCGCAAATTCGCGTGTCCAGTCCAGTGAAAGGCCCATTGATTTCAATTGAGATCGCATGCATGCGATATTCTGGCGTGTCCATGTTCCGGGATGAATCTTGTTCTGGATCGCTGCATTTTCCGCAGGCATACCGAAGGCATCCCATCCCATCGGGTGTAATACATCAAACCCTTGAGCGCGTTTGAAACGAGCGATAACATCACCCATACAGTAATTGCGCACATGTCCCATATGAATCCGGCCTGACGGATAGGGGAACATTTCAAGAACGTAATATTTTTGCTTCCGCCCATCTTCTTTTGTCTCAAAGAGCTTGGCATCTTTCCATGCTTTTTGCCATTTTTTTTCCACCTCACGGGCGGGGTATTTTTCCGTTGTCATGCATTTTAATCCGTTTTAATAAGTCTCGTTCATTTGTTTCTCTTGTTTTGTTTACTCCCTGTACTCTGTCGAGTAAAATTATACTGTGGAGTAAATTCTCATTTTGAGTAATTTTTTCTCTTTCGGTGTCACATGAAGCCTGTCAATGTGTACAGGGAAAGGTAAAATGGAGGAAGAGTCCTTTGAATCTTTCGGTGAAACGGCTCACGGCGTTGCGTGCAGAGATTGGCTTATGCCGGGAGAGCCTCGATAAATCCTTTGGAGCACTCACTGTTCCTGCATTGATTGCCATTTCAAAGACGGTTTCTGCCGAGGATATTCGTCCTGTCTTAGAGGCCGGACAGAAAATTTTCGGTGAGAATAGGGTCCAAGAGGCTCAGGGCAAATGGCCCGCTCTCCGAGAGGAATATCCCGATAGTGAATTGCATCTCATTGGTCACTTGCAGTCCCGGAAAGTTCCTGAAGCCCTCCATCTTTTTGATGTGATACAGACCCTTGACAGAGAGTCTCTTGCCCGCGTCCTGGCAGAAGAGATTGCGCGGAGTGCACGGAAGCCTAAATTGTTCGTGCAGGTCAATACTGGCGAGGAACCACAGAAATCAGGCATTTC
Source organism: Alphaproteobacteria bacterium (assembly GCA_028599125.1). Lineage (GTDB taxonomy): Bacteria > Pseudomonadota > Alphaproteobacteria > Rhizobiales > NORP267 > JAQRMX01. The sequence goes on from JAQRMX010000056.1 coordinate 8,276, forward strand.
CCCAAAGGATGTTGCCAATTTCATCCACTGCTGCCGAATACGTTATCATCTTGAAATTGAGGGTTTGATGTGCCTTCCTCCTCTTAATGAAGAGCCTGCGTTACATTTTGCTTTTTTGGCCAAACTTGCAAAAGAAAACGGAATAAAGGGCCTATCTATGGGCATGAGCAGGGATTATCTAAAAGCAATGGCTTACGGGGCAACGCATCTGCGAATCGGCCGTATGATTTTTGGAGAAAGGCATTGATCTTTCTCATCAGCCACAGGTGAAAGAGCGGGCTGATGATAGAAGGGACCCCGAGGAAAGACGAATGGAAGAAAAAAGAAAAGTCTATTAATAAAATATTAGTAAAGGGAAAATAGAGTTTCTTTCCCTGTTACATTCTTCCGATTGTCAGGGAGGAAGGAGGGAGCTGCGTAAGATGGCCTTCTATCCTATCGCCGAATTATCATTGTTTGAAAAGAGTGGAGTAAAGGCAGTGAGTGTTGAAAATGATATGCGGTTGCTGAGTAATTTTGATCTTTTGAAATGTCTTGTTCCAGACGAAATTAAGCTTCTTGCTTTTACGCTCCAGAAGCGTCACCTTTTGGCAGGAGATGTCCTTTTCAAGAAAGGTGACCCTGCTTCGGGACCGGTTATCCTTGTATCCGGTCGGCTCCGTGTTTTAAGCGGTAAGGGTGAAACGGACGAAAAAGAAATATCCGGAAGCACAATATTGGAGACCCCGGGGACGGTGTTAGGCGAGCGAGCGCTGTTTATGGGCGTCATGCGTCCTGCAACTGTCATCGCGTTAAGTGATGTTGAGAGTCTTGAACTCCCACGGCATGTTTTTCTTCGCCTCCTTGAAGAATATCCCGAAAAGGTTGGCTGGCTCCGTAATATTTATGCCAACCGCCTTAGCACTCTTATTGAGGAAATCAGGAAATCAATCTCTTCTTCTGTTGCCTTTTCATAAGGAGCGAGGAGTTTGTCTGTCGCCACGGGTAAGGGTTGCAATAAGAGGGATGTGATCTGAGGGACTCTCCCATCCCCTTGCATGTTTAATAAGCTTTATTGCGGAAATTGAACCTGCGAGATGGGGGCTGGCCCAGATGTGGTCAAGTCTGCGGCCCCGGTCTGAAAGCTCCCAATTTTTGGCGCGGTAGCTCCACCAGGTATAAAGCTTTTGTTTCGGTGGGATATGAACGCGCGCTACATCGACCCACCCTTCGGCCATAATGTTATTCAGATATGCGCATTCAATCGGCGTGTGGCTGACTACATTTATCAATTGCCTGTGAGACCAGACGTCAGTTTCAAGAGGAGCGACATTAAGGTCACCCATGAGAAGGCTGAGCGTCTTGTCCTCCAGTATGGTAGCACCCTTTATCCGTTCCTGCATCTCCTTCAAAAAGGCAAGCTTATGAGCAAATTTCGGGTTTGAAACGGGATCAGGGTCATCTCCTCCTGCAGGAACATAGACATTATGCAGGGTGATATCTGACAGTTTGCCTGCTTCGCAACCGAAAACGACTTGAAGATGACGTGCGTCATCCTTATTACAAAAGCGCTGAGAGCCTATCTGAGTGAAGGGGAGCCGTGATACGATAGCTACGCCATGATAGCCTTTCTGTCCATTAACAGCGATGTAGGGATAGCCCATGCGACGCAAGGCTTCTTCGGGAAATTCCTTGTTTTCGCATTTAATTTCCTGTAGACAAAGAACATCAGGGGTCTCTTCTCTGACAAAGCGGTTGACGAGGGCTAGGCGCTTGCGGATGGAATTTATATTCCAGGTTGCAATTTTTATGTCTTTCCCGTCTTTTTTTTCTGCAGGGCCCACTTCTTCCTTTTGCATAGCGCAGGTCCTGTGCCACGCTTTCATTGCAGACTCCGTCATGTGCATGTCTTCCTCTTTCCTTTTGCTATTTTATAACAGGGAAAGATCAGCGTTCATTACTGTGATCTACATCAAGGTGTTCCTCAATCCAGAACAGATTTTCTTCCAGAAATATGCCGCTTACCGTATCAAAAAGGCGAACATGGGTGACAAAATCTTGTGTATCTATCACTCTCCATTCCGATAGGGTGAGATCAGGTTTCCTGAAAACAAGGATCAGACGACCCAGTCTCTCTTCTCCCTTGAGCTCCAAAAAAATGGAGATTTGATCATCGTTTTCCTGCAAATCAATGATCAAGGTACTTTTCTTAAGATCCACATATTCATCCAGAAGAATATGGAAAGGGGTGCGTGAGAGAGGGTATTTTTCTGTTCGGTTTTCCTCCCGGTTTTCAATCCCGATCCATTTTCCGTCCGAAATTATGAGGTTGGGATTGGGCGGGGTATATTCAAAACGTATCTTGCCGGGGCGCTGAAGGAAAAAAATGCCTCCGGTTTTGCTGCCGTCCGGATTGACTTGTGTAAATCGGCCCTTGAGTGTCGTCAGGGAATTGAGTTTTGTATTGAGCTTTTGCAAGGTTGCATATTGCGCTTCTGTCAGGGGCATTTGAGCAAGAACCTGTCCTGTTGGCAGGGCGTAACAAAACAGAGAAATGATAAAGAGTACGGCCAGATTTGACAGAAAAAGATAGATTTCAGGGTTAAAAACTCCGTTCCTTCTTCGCACGAAGGAGAAAGATGGGGGCAGAAAAAGGCTCATCATTTTAAATAAAACCACCGATTACTATTCCTCTCTCGTATCATCAATAAGAACCTCTCTTTTGCCTGCATGGTTAGCCGCGCTAATGATCCCTTCCTCTTCCATGCGTTCAATGAGGGTTGCCGCACGGTTATAGCCGATTGAGAGACGCCGCTGTACATAACTGGTTGAAGCTTTCCTGTCTCGCGCAACGATCTGGACAGCGCGATCATAAAGTTCATTACTTTCTCCTTCGCCGGTCTCAGGTCCGTTGAAGAGACTCTCTTTCTGTTCATCTTCATTCACAATCGCCTCAAGATATTCGGGTGTTCCCTGAGATTTGAGATGGTTAACGACTTTTTCGACATCCTCATCCGAGACAAAAGGACCATGAACGCGATGAAGGCGCCCCCCCCCTGACATGTAGAGCATATCCCCCTGACCAAGCAACTGCTCTGCTCCTTGTTCGCCTAAAATGGTACGACTGTCAATTTTTGATGTGACTTGAAAGGAGACGCGGGTTGGAAAATTCGCTTTGATGGTACCAGTGATAACATCAACAGAGGGACGCTGTGTTGCCGTAATCATGTGAATTCCTGCGGCACGTGCCATTTGTGCAAGGCGTTGGATGGCTCCTTCAATCTCTTTACCTGCAACCATCATCAGGTCTGCCATTTCGTCAACGATGACGACAAGATAGGGCATCGGGGTAAGGTTCATTTCCTCGCTTTCATAAATGGCCATGCCTGTTTCCTGATCAAAACCGGTCTGCACCGTCCGTGTCATGACCTCACCCTTTTCTATTGCTTTCCGGACGCGCTGATTGAACCCGTCAATATTACGTACGCCCAGTTTCGACATTTTCTTGTAGCGTTCCTCCATTTCATGCACTGTCCACTTCAGTGCGACGATTGCTTTTTTAGGGTCCGTTACCACGGGCGTGAGTAAGTGAGGGATGTTGTCATAGACTGATAATTCGAGCATTTTCGGATCTATCATGATAAGGCGGCATTGTTCCGGTGTGAGCCTGTAAATGAGTGACAGGATCATGGTATTGATCCCGACGGACTTTCCCGAACCTGTGGTTCCTGCGATGAGGAGATGTGGCATACGTGTAAGATCCGCGATCAAAGGCTCGCCGCCGATGACCTTACCAAGAGCCAGAGGCAGGCGTGCCTTCGAATGTGAAAACTCTTTTGAACCGAGAAGTTCCCTAAGATAAACAACTTCGCGGATTGTGTTCGGTAATTCAATGCCGATCGCGTTTCGGCCGGAAACGACCGCGACACGTGCGGCAACCGCGCTCATGGAACGGGCGATATCATCTGCAAGGCCAATTACGCGAGAGGATTTTATGCCGGGGGCCGGTTCAAGCTCGTACAAGGTGACAACTGGCCCGGGTCGGACATTGATAATTTCCCCCTTGACGCCAAATTCCTGCAATATCTTTTCAAGACTTTTAGCGTTTTTTCTTAAGGTATTCTGGCTCATATCCGCTCTGTTTCCGGTTGGAAGTTTAGGGGGCTCGAGAAAAGTCAAGAAAGGAAGCCGATAGGTTTTTTTCTTTCGTAAGAGTAAGGAGCCGGGCTCTTTCTTTTGCTCCTGGTCTTGCTTAAGTGTTTTGGTATGCGGCGTGATATTGATTGACGCCCCCTCTTGCTCCGGAAGGGGGAGGTGCTCCTCTTGCTCTTCCTCTGCCAGCTGACGTTCCCTGCTTTTTTTAGACAGCAAAAAAGGCTCAATGCGCCCATCAGGGAGACGGTATGCGCTCCTTCCCGGGACAGAGCCGGTTGAAGGCTTTGTTTTCTGTTTTGCCGGAAAAATGTTTTTCAGGATGCGAAGGGGTTTTAGGACGTGGCGGGGAACGCTGATCAGTCTTTTCAGAAAAGAGATGACAGCACCAGGCCATCGGCGTTCCAGTTTTTCTCCTTCTTCTTCTTCATTTGAATACATCGGAAAGGACGTCTCCCCGTCACTTCCCTCTTTTTCGGCATCGTCATAAGACGGCTTCCGTCTGATAAAGACAGGCCATTGGGGGCGTTGTGGACGGAGGCCTAGTGAGAAAATGAAGAGGAGAAACGATCCCGTAAGGAATACCAGACCTGCCAGTATATTGCTCATGCTATCAGGGGGCGTTAAGATCAGAGAGAAGGTAATGCGCAAAAACAAGTCGCCTATGGCGCCTCCCAATCCCACCGTCAGTGGCCAGATGTCAGGAGTAAAGACCGTAGCAAAAAAACCGGCGGCTGCCGCTGTTGCTGCGAGACCTGCAAGAACACGGCGCTGCGGATAAACAGGGGGATGATGGAGAATAGAGCACCAGCCCCACCACATGAGGGGTAAAATCAGAAGAAGGCTTGCCAGTCCAAATGTCTGGAAGCACATATCCGCTATGACAGCCCCATGAGAGCCAAGCATATTCTCAGGGGGCTTAAATGTTCCATGATTGAAACTGGGATCTTGTGGAGACCAGCTCAGTAGGCTGACGGTCAAAGCGGCTCCAGTTGCGAGGAGACCCAGACCGACCAGTTCTTTTAACCGGTTGCGTATGAGTTGCCGTAAACGGTCAGAAAGAATCAAATCGGCACCGAAAGCCCTGGTGTTTGCTCGCGGACGCTTTACAGCGCGCTGTTTATGTCTCGTTCGTCTCATTTATGCAATCGTGTATCTCCAGAAGAACAAGGGCACATGTGATCAGGAAAAGGACTCCCTTTTTCTGTAACTACGTAATGAAGTGGCCCCCTTTGCTTCATAATTTTTCCTTTTGAGCTTACATCATGATCCTGTCTAGCACAATTTACCGCAAGATAAGAAGGAACTGAGACCACGGGTCCTGACCTGATTTCTGACCATGAACGGCTCCCTGCCTGTTATAATTTTTCTCAGAATATGAGAGAATATGAGAGAATATGAGAGAATATGAGAGAATATCCGGGGCTTTGCTGTCCTTTTTTCCACAGCTTCCCTTTCCTGCTGCTCTTGCGGCGTGTTGCCTATTCTCCAGGTAATGGGGAGGGAACAGTGTTTATGGGGACAGATTTTTGGGATGTTGTGTCTTGCCGAGGGGACCCATAGAGGAGAAGGCTAGTAATTTCAGAGCATCATCAATGGGCATGTCATGCAATTTGCTTCCCATTTTATGTGCAAGGGGACAGGAAACAAAACCCACGAAAAAAGCGTATCCGGCCTTTTCCGAAAGGTAGGTCCGGAAAAAGGGATGATCTGTCTGATTTTCAGCCTCCTGACGTTCCTTTTATCTTCATACGGGGGTGTTTTTTCAGGACGGATAGTGTTTACTGGACAATACGTCATGGTGGAAAAGGAAAAAGGCTATGCGTAGGATCGTCTGCGATGTTCTCATCTCCGGGCAGGGATTCACCGGTTCTGCTCTGGCCTGTGCACTGGCGGGAACTGCTGGAGAGGCCCGTGAAATGAGGGTTGTCACCGTTGAACAGGACAAGCAGATGCCTGCATCACCGGGAGCATCTGTTTCACAAGACGGGCGGGCCAGTGCTCTTAACACAACAAGTCTCCGCTTATTATCCCGTCTCGGTGTGGAAGACCACATCAGGGATGCCATACAACCTGTTACGTCCATGCAGGTTTGCGACGGAGAGCTTGATGAAGCGGTGTATCTGCCTTTTTTATCGTTTGATACTTCCGGAGATCACGACGGGAATAAAGCCATTGCTTTTATTGTTTCTAACAGTGCTTTGCGGGAGGGATTTGCCCGGCAGCTTGCAAAGAAGACGTCTGTTACGCGTCTGTTTGGTCAACGCATTGAAGCGTTTAAGGTAACGAATACGCGGACATGGGTAAAACTTGATGATGGACAAGAGATTGAGGCGTCTTTGCTCGTTGCCGCCGACGGAGCGCGTTCAAGGCTGCGTGATCTGGCCCGTATTAAGGTTTTGCGGAGAAATACGGGACAATGGGGTCTTACGGCTTCTGTGGCGCTTGGCTATGAGCATGAGGGGCAGGCTATCCAGCATTTTTTCCCGGGGGGACCCTTCGCTCTTCTTCCTCTACCCGGTGCTTTCGCTTCTCTCGTCTGGACTGAACCTGCACACCGGGCCCGTTGCCTCATGGAGCTGCCGCTAGACGCCTTGCATGAAGAATTGATACGGCGTTCCGGCTGCCGGTTCGGTGATATACGCCTTGTCAGCACCTTGCAAGGCTGGCCACTTTTTTTTCAGATCGCCAGATCTTTTGTTTCAGAACGGATTGCCCTTACCGGTGATGCTGCTCATCTTATTCATCCCCTTGCCGGACAGGGGCTCAATCTTGCTCTGAGGGATATTGCTGCCCTGACAGATTGCATACAGGAGGCCGTTTGTCTTGGTCTTGATCCGGGAGATTGGCAGGTACTGGAACGATATCAGCGATGGCGGCGATTCGATACTGTGATGATGGGTACCGCTATGGAGGGCCTGAATGGCATTTTTTCCAACGATATGGACCCGATACGGATGGTGCGTGATCTTGGAATGGGCCTTCTTGAGCGGGTTCCTCTCCTGAAGGGTTGGATGATGAGTGAGGCAGCCGGGGAAGTCGGAACCCTTCCCCGGCTTCTCCGTGATTTTGGGGACTAATGTACGCGCTTTTCCTGGGTTAGAGTTCGATTCCGTCCAGATGGCGGGTTCAGGAACAGCCAGTTGCAACGTGTACCAAAGCATCTGATTTCATTGCATAAAACGGTGTTTATAGCGTTTGTCCTGTACTCGTGAATTGCAGTTGATTGCAGGCAAGACCGTGCAATTCCCGTACAAAAAGGACAATGAAAATGGTTACTCAGCGATTGAAGATAACGCAAGCAGCGTGCGAAAAGACACCACCCAACAGCAAGCCGTGGGACACCGAGATTAAGGGCTTCGGCTTGTTCACGGGCAAATCGACGAAGACATTTTACTATCAACGCGAAGTGCGCGGTAAGACGGTTCGCATCAAACTCGGGAACTTCCCACAGGTCTCCGCAGGCATCGCGCGTGGTGACGTGTTGCAGCTCGCCGCCGACCATGCGTCGGGCCTGTCCGCAAAGTGCCTCAATGCGTCGAAGATACCGACACCCGCGCAGGCTCTCGAAACGTATATCATGCGGCCCAAGCTGAGGTCCGAGAGAAACAAACGGCAAATCCACAATCAAATGCACCGACATTTGAAGAACTGTCGTGCTGCATTCATGCGCGCAGATGTACAAAGGCCTCGAATGGATCGGTGGCTGTTTGCATAAATACACGAACACCTCGAATGGGACCCCTGTTTGAGATGGCGGGACGCCGAACCGGGTCTTCACAGAATTCTCCAGAAACATACTGACCACCCACTTGGGTGCCATGCCCACGCCCGTCAATCATCCACTCAAATCCGCAGCCTCGTCAAAATATGCCTCATCAATCTGCTTGATATGCAGAATATCTTTATCGCGGCATCCAATGTTGTGCTTGATCATCAGCTTTGCCAATTGAGAACCGTCGATTAGAACAATCCGAGCTCCCAAGTTCTTAACCGTTTGCGTCGCAGACATTGTGAAGTGAGAGGTTGTGACAAAAATTCCTTTGGTTGTCTTCATGATGCTTAGAGCACCGTAGAATTCCCGGATATCGCCCGGCCCAACGCTGTTGCCTGCCGCATAGCGTTTTGCCTGCAAGTAAATTTGATCGACGCCGAGAGGGTCCTGATCAATAACACCATCCACGCCGTTATCGCCTGACTGCCCTAACGCCCTGCCAGCGTCTTCAGACGGTCCGCCATAGCCCATAGCTCTCAAGAGATCGACGATAAGGTTCTCGAAAAAACGTGGGGATGCCGAGCGAACACAGTCGAGCAGGTTTGCCGCTAGCGCAGCCTCAAGTTTCTTGTGTGCGGCCTGAAGGTTTTCGTCGGGCGTGTTAGAAACACTTTCGGATTCCGCTGAATTGAACGTACTTTCCTGCTCGTCACTTTCTTTGCTTCGGGCTTTAAATTCCTGAAACTCGTCAAATTTCGCAAGAAATTTGTTATTGAGAACGACATCTACATTTTCTTGAACAGAGCGCCCTCTGTCCGTCAATTCATACCAGCCGCGTTTGACGTTTTTCACCAACCCAGCTTGCTTCAGGTAGGACCGGGCCCAATGCACTCTATTAGCAAATTTCGTCTGACCGCCGCTTGGAAGTAGCTGCTGTCTCTCCTCGTCGCTCAATTCGAGACGATTGGAAATTTCTTCGACCACATCCGAAATCTTTCGTGGTTCATTTTTTGCGCAATCCAAAACCGGGCGCATCAAAGACTGGTATTCAGGAATCATCGGCACTCTTTTCAAAATATTTTGTTCAGTTTCACTATACTCTTCGGAGAGAGTTCATACACCCGCCAAAGCCCCGGACAACTCGTCAGCGCTTACGGTTCCACGCATCTCCCGACCGCACACACCCAATCCAAACTGCACTCTATGATATGACGCGCGCTGCGATCAAATTATGCGCTCCTGAATGCAACAATAACGCTCACCGGCTAGGCAATTTTGGCAGCCTCAGAGCTCGTATATTACCTCTGATTGTTTCGGGACGAGAGAAATTTTCTTCCAGATGATTCAAAACGCGAAAGTTTAGGTCGACCGCCCATTCCACGATCTGGCATTTGAATAGACGGTCTTCGTCAACGGGGACTTCGTTGAAGTTAATCTGGCCATGAATGTGTATCTTGTTTCGGTACTTACGTAATTCGTATTGTTTTTGTGTTATAAATTCCCATTACAACGACAGTTCGTCCAGATGGCGGGCCTCTTCCGGAAGCATGACGGGGATACCATTGCGGATCGGGTAGGCGAGATTTGCAGCTTTACTGATCAGTTCTTGCTTCGTGCTGTCATAAATGAGAGGGGATCTGGTAACAGGACACACCAAAAGCTCCAGTAATTTCCTGTCAGGTCCTTCTGCTTTTTTTTCTTTCTCTTCCGTCATTTTCTCTTCCTTTCTATCCGTCTCCCTGATTGGAATGATTGTCTCTTGTCCGCGCAAAAAAATCAGGAAAACAAAAGGGTCGAAAGCTGTCGTCGTCCATTGATGCTATGAGGGTTCATTGGTCCCCAGATTTCAAAAAATGTGATCAATTGTTGACGCGCCTGCCCGTCTTTCCAGTCTCGATTCTTTTTTAGGATATAAATCAGTTGCTCAATAGCTCCTGCCCGTTCATTTTCAGCTTCAAGGGCAATGGAGAGGGCAAAGCGTGCCTCAAAATCTTCAGGGGAGTTCCTGATTTGCTCTTGTAACAGGGAAAGAGAGCCAGCTTCTTTTCTTTGCCCGGCCAGTTTAAGGAGGGCAACCACACCGGAAAGGGGAGGTTTTTTCAGAGCTGCCTCAGGCGCCATGGAAAGTGTTTGGTTTGCTCGTTCCTCATCGCCTAGACCAAAATAACAGCGCGCAAGGCCCGCGATAGCAGCTCCATTATTCTTGTCTTCTCCGAGAACGAAAGCAAACCCCTGTGCGGCCTCTGTTATATCATGAGCTTCAAGCGCCGCCTGAGCGTCAGAAAGGGCCTTCTGTAAAAGATTTTTCCGTGGAGGCCCACACAAATTGTTAATGAATGCCGTGAGGCGGGCCTCTGTCTGAAGTCCTGCGAATCCGTCCACAGGACGACCGTCCTTGAAAGCAAATACCGCAGGAACGGAGGAGATCCCAAACTGGGCTGCAAGGAGGGGATGAGCCTCAATGTTAAGCTGGGTTACTTTTAGATCAGATGGACGGGCTTTGGCAAGTTTTTCAAGTAACAGTGTGATTTTTTTGCACTCCGCGTTACGGGGAGACCAAAAATGCACTAAAACGGCCTGCTTCAGTGAGGAGTTCTTGACCTCGGTTTCGAAATTTTGTGGAGTGATGTTCATCATTACCGTTTTTTTCTCTTCGATAATTTTGTGTGTCCCGAATTTCATGTCTTTTAGAATTCCATCCTGTTTCCGGTCTTTCCTCATCACCAATCATCCGCTCCTTTCTTCCCTATGGAGGGCTCTTACTCCTGTAGAGGGCACCTCCATGGTGAAATACACCCCATGTCCAAGAACCAACAGATATACTATTTCTTTTCCGCTTCTCTTTTTCCTGTGTCAAGGGAGATAGAAATAAGAAGGTCGCAAGAAACAGGTGTATCCTGTTAATCTTTGTCTCCGGATTTATTCTGAATAAGTCCTCCAGAAGACGTATTTTCTCTTGTTTCTGACGGTCATATCTTTTCCGGTTTTTGTTTTTGTTTGCATTAAAGCGAAAAATGGGCAATAAAGCTTGTGCTGTTTTTCACTTTTTTTGTCGGAATTTCAATATATTATTACCTTCCTGCCATATTGGGACTGCGGGCGTAGCTCAGGGGTAGAGCACAACCTTGCCAAGGTTGGGGTCGTGGGTTCGAATCCCATCGCCCGCTCCAGTGGTAGCTTCCGGGGGAAGCGTTCTAAGCAATTTCTGTTGTTTTGATTTTCTCATTTCGGAGAAAAAATCTGTTCTGTGCGGAAATCGAAGAGCCCGGGGATTCGGGCGTGGAAAAGTGATTCGAAAGCGTGGGGTGGACGGCTGTATCCTGAACTGTTTTTGCCTTCCTTTCTTCCTGTTTTCTTTTTTCCCCTGATGCCGGAGAGAGTATTTTAACAGGTCAGAGTATTTTAACAGGTCATGCAAGTGGGCTGTAGGCCGATCTTGCCTGTTCGTTTGGTCTATTTTGTATTTTCAGCACATCCATGAATGAGTGTAGCCTGTATGTCAGGGTCCGCGGGGACTTTGCTTGTGCCACGAAATCTGATCAGAAAGAGAAAGAGAAAGAGAGAGGGAAGGCCGGTCTGAAGCTTTTGCCTGTTGCCGGAGGCATTCAGGCTTTTCGCAGGGCGTCATCTCATTAGGCTAAGAGAAGGGGGGATGACGCAAAACATCCCCGTGGGGCATAGGATGTATCAGAAGGCCTTTCCATCTTCTTTTTTGCATTACGATTTATCCAGAAATAAAACTCAAGATTATGTTTACTAATGGACGTTTTTTTGTAATGACGCACCAATTAATTTACTTATAGAAACAATTTTGTCAATTAAAAAGTTTTAAATAGAAAGTTTATTTTTCATTATTTTTCCTGGATACAGAAAAGAGAAGCGAGGTGCGGATTCAGTTATTAAAGAGGGGCAGAGAAGAGGGCGGTGAGGCAGCCGAAAAGAGAGGGGGTGCGGGTTGTGAACGCAGGTAGCAGATTAGGTGCGTGGTTATAGGCTTTAATTATGGAAATTCAATGGAATTAAATTCTTTCGACGAGAGAATTCGGCCAGGCCAGGCGTACTGGAGCAGCCCATTTCAGCTTCACATCAAACATATTGTCAATAAATGGATTGACGCTGATAAGGTGAAATGTTTCCGGTTGACTTCCGGGTTTTATATGTTTTACCCAAGCATTCCCATTTTCATCTTCACAGACACAGATTGATCCCAAAGCTTCTGTTGGAACACCAAATGTCTCTCGGGAATAAAACAGCACATCTCCATTCTTATAGACAGGAAACATGCTGTCTCCTTCCACTTCTACGGCTACAATACTGCTTCTGTGAGGTAAATCGGCAGGACATGCAACGTGGTAAAGCCCATTTCCCCTTTCGAAATCATCAATGAGGGGCACTTTCGCACCTGCACCGACCTTCCCGGCGACTGAAATCGGTTTTGCGTCGTCAAACAGATCTCCGACCCGAACATCAAGAACTTTTGCGATGGAAAGCAAGGTATCCGTTGAGGGTGATTTTTTTATATTCATGCTTTCAATCGCAGCAATGTAAGGGCGTGAGATACCAGCTGCATCAGCAAGTTGATATTGCTTCATACCCTTTTGTTTCCTGATTTTACGAATACGGCTATTCATGATGAGAATCTACTACAGAGAAAATAAGAACCCTATAATCAGAAAGAAAATATAATTCCATTAGTAACTTTCAGCTTGACAACATATAGTTACCAATAGAAAATATCAATCCATCGGATAATAAAATTATGCCGGGGAAGGGTGAAAGAGAAAAGATAAAATTCCTGCAAAAGGTGAAACATTGGAAAGACAGCTGTTTTTGTGGCTCTCCTGGAGCATTACGCTGATTCTGTTTGATTATTATAGGCAAATCAGATGCAGATTTCAGGAAAGGGATAACAGAACTTTGTTCCCGGTAAAAAAACTAAAGGCAGGAGCAAAAAGGTAAACGAAGGGGAAAGGCCTGTTTGAAGGAATTCCTGGCCAGTCAGGCGGATGGAATGGTGGTGAAGGTTCGGCAACCGGCGGGGAAGGATCCTCCCCGTACCATCTCAGATCACGGAAGAAGGAGATTATAAAGCTTTCACTTGTCAGAATTGTAAGAAAAATCATGAGAACTTTACAATATCTTTATCTATTGTTTGGAAAAAACGACCTCCTGTTCCTCCTTCTTTTCTCTTTCGTCAGGCGGGAAAGAGGGCTGAAAAATGGAAACAGAAGGGAGTGGTTACACCTCGGATTTGCTTTGCTCTTCTTTTCCGGAAAATCCCAGAAGGGACGTACAAGGATATCAAATTGAGGATAATTTGTGAAAACTCGGCAGGAAAATGTTTGAAATCATCTGGAGACAATTATTTTATTTACGCGATTTATGTCATCCGGTTGTCACTTGTCCTGCGGTCAGCTCTCTTCCTCCTTTCCCCTTTAGTAAGGAAAATACAAAACCTGTGTCTTTTCCTTTCCCGGTAGAGAGGAGGGAAGGGAACGGTCAAGACCGGCGTGGCCTGAGAGTGGGAGGTCATGAGATATGAAGATACGGCGCCGGTTCAAAAAGGAATGTTGCGGACGTTCTTTCTGCCCTGTGGCTGCCTTCCTTTTTTTTCTGCAACGATCTGAGATCGTTGCAGAGGACGTGGAGATTGTTGGCGGTTCCTGAAAAAAACAGGAAGTTAGGAGAACGCAGATCAACATGCCCCTCTTTTTCTATAAATCTCTTCAGGAAGCCGGGGGGCAGCGTTTGCTGGGGGCTTTTCATGCTTTAAAACAGGTTCCGTTTTTTCTCATTGCCGTACATAAGGGACTGTCGTCACAAATGTCTTACGCAGAGAATCAGAGCGGTACGGTCTGAAAAAGAGGTAGTACGGCCATGAGCTCTCCTTTTTGCACTATCGCGGCCCTCTTGTGGGAAAATGGTTTTACACCACTGCCCGTTATGCCCGGCTCAAAAATACCGGGGCGGTATCAGGGGGGAGTGTGGCGACCTATGAGGGGATGGACAAGATTTTGTGACGAGGTGCTGCCTTTATACCAGATAAGTCAGTGGGAAAAATGGCCGGAAGCCGGCATAAGCATTGTGCATGGAACGGTGATCGGACTTGATGTGGATACAGATAGAAAAGATGTTGCAAAGGCAATCTTTAATGCAATTGAGCCCTCTCCAGTTAAACGACGGGGGGAAAAGGGGTATGTCGCCTATTACCGAATCGGCGAGGGGTTGGAAAACAACAAAGCCCGTCTGTGCTGGAAAAATGGAAACGAGATACTTTGTGAACTCTTGCTCAGGGGCACACATTCTGTCATTCCTCCGACGCTTCACCCGAAAACGGGGAAACCCTATTTCTGGTTAACACCCGAAACTTTAGGAGATATCGGATGTGACGAGTTGCCTGAATTGAAAGGTGAATCGCTTCAGCGTCTCGATGAGGAGCTTGGAAAACTGGGAGTGAAGCGGAACCAGTCTCCGGAGCAAATGCTCGTCAGGATCAGGCCTGACAAGTCTTCCTCTCCCTGGCGGAAACTCAACAATCGTGCTCTGGAACCGGCAGCTCTTGATCAATGGTGGCCGGCGTTAAAGATGCCCAAAAGTGCCTCACGGAGATCCGGAGCATGGGAAGCTGTTCCCTTCTGGCGCCCCTCGACGTCCGGAAGACGGACTGAAGAACGCAATCCAAATCTCAAAGCGGCTCCTGAGGGTATCGTTGATTTTGGCGTAGGCAGAACGCATACGCCTCTTGATGTCGTTATGTGTGCTAGGGGGTGTTCTCCTGTCATGGCAAAAAATTGGCTTGAGCAGTATGTACGGATGGAAGTGACGAAATTGGAAGCTGAGTTTATGCCGAACCGCAGGGGAGAGGATAACTTTGTTTCGGAGTGTCCGGACAGGAGTGATGTACCTGATCCCGTTCAGGCTGTAAGTTCCTCTTTCCCTTCTGGAACGCCTCATTCTTGTGAACAGTCTCGTCCCTCTGAAAAATCTTATCACTATGAAAAGAGCGGGGATAGTGATGAAAAAGACGCTGAACATACATCATGGTGCATGGCTCCTGTTTTCAGGAGAGCAAAGCCCCGGCCAAAGAACAGGGAGATACGGGGTCTTTCCAGCGCGGATTTTGAAACTCTGCTTCCACGGGATGCAGGTCCCTTTCCAATCACTAATTACCGCCATGACTGCCCGGGACTCTTGGGGCAGATTGCAAGCTATCTTGAGAAGGCGGGATCCACGGAAACAGAAGCTGGCGGCCTTGCCGTAGCGCTTCCGATGCTCGGTGCTGTCATGGGACGGCTTTATGCAACATCCACAGGTCTCCGCACAAATATTTATGCTGTTGCCCTGGGAGCGTCAGGGACAGGAAAAACCTCTCTGGTCAATCCCGCCAAGGAAATCATGCGTCTTTCAGAATTGGGTTCTCTCATTGGGCAGGATAGAATTGCCTCAGGGGCAGGTCTGATTAAAATGCTCGTTACCGAACCGAGACGCATTTGTTTTCTTGATGAATTCGGACATATGCTTCAGCAGATCGGAATGCCGGGAGCTGGTGTTCATGCCCGGCAGATCATTTCTGAATTTACGCAATTATTCTCTGCGGCCCGGTCTCTCTATACAGGTACGGCTTATGCCACGCGCGCGCCGGTGGAGATAGATTGCCCGCATTTATGCCTCTTTGGCATGGCAACACCGGAACAGTTTTGGCGGGCGTTCAGTTCATTAGCACTGGAAGATGGGTCTATTGCCCGTTACCTTGTTTTTCCCATTGGGTATACAGGGTCAAGGGATCCGGATTGCCGTTCCCGGCCCGGAATTGTAAGCGCATTAGAACATCTGGCGGCTATCATTGGCTCCCGCTCAAAGGGCCATCAGGGCAATACTGGATTGTGCATTGCTCCTCTTTCTGAAAAAGTTGAAACAGCGAGGCAATCTCTCATCAAAACTATGGATGCATGTGCAGAGTATGCGGAGAGAAACAGCATCAAGGGGGGCATGGCAATCCTGAGGAGAGTGGCTGAGAATGCAATAAAGATTGCCCTTATTTCAGCTGTGGGGCGCAATCCGGCCAAGCCGTTTATTGAAAAAATAGATTTTGACATCGGACATGCCATCGCACGTTGGTCTGCCACTCATATGTTGATCAATATTGCAAGCCATATCGCAGATAATCAGTTTGAACGCGATGTTAATGATGTGGAACGGTTTGTCTCTCAGGCTGAGAAAAAGGGACGAATCTGGCGCGAAATACAGCGCAAATTCCGCCGTATTAGGAAGCGTGATCTTCAGGATATCATTGAGGGGCTTGAAAAAGAGGGGAGTGTGAGAGTCCAGACAGATCCCAATCCACAAGGGGGGCATCCTGTGAAACGGATATTTTGCACCTGATGTGAGGCGTTTGTTAATGGCTGGATAAAGACGGCATGGGGTTTAACTACAGTCCTGACTGTCCTTGCAAATAAGTATTGAATAAATAAAAGGAATAATAGTCATGTATAAAAGTTGCATGGACGATTAGGACGATTGATTTTTTAAATAAAAATTGCCTCTTAAAAAGAAACAGGATAGAGTAAGTATGCCGGACTTTCATCACCTCAAAATAAGGGGGTGATTTATTATGTTTTGTTTTATCTATTACTGTGGATATGACGATTTTATATTTTTTTACAAGGCTGCTTTTTCCCGGGCGATAATTTGTCATCGCAGTTTTCTTATTATTTTATGCCGTAGATTTTTTTCTCTTCCAGACTCTTCTTTTTCCATTTCATTCCAGTATGTCCTGTTTCTTTTGCGGCAGCCCCCTTGCATTCCTTAAATATCATTCCTAACCGCTTCGAAACGCTGATGCCCCAGCTGTCTGTTCCTGACACGGGATATCGCTGATTCTTTACGGACGGGTGTTTTTTCCTTTTTGGCCTGAAGTGTGGCCGTTGAGGGAAGCACCATAATACAGGGGTGAATCACACATGTTTTTTCCTTTCTTAGTGATGTTTCCTTCACGGGAAGAGCGTTCTTTTCACTTACATTTTATCAGTTTTCAGCCTGAAAAGCTGTTTCCGGGGAGGGAATTTTTCTCTTCTGTTTCTCCGTCGTTTCTCTTTTCATGGTCTGAAAAACAACCTGTTTATCCCTACTGCAAGATCATCAAAAAAAGGAATCAGACATGAGTGCTCGACGTGAATCTCTGGGGCAGGGTGCACAAAAAATTAATAAAACAGCCAGAACCCAGATGAAAAACCCCAATATTTTCTGGTATGCACTCCTTGTTAGGTCAGGTAAGGAATTTCTTGCTCAACGAATTTCGCAACAGGGAGGTGCTTATGTTTATCTTCCGCTTTGCTGGAAATGGCGCCGGCTCAATCGCTATAAACGTGAGAAGAGCAAATTGGCCTACCCTGCTCTTCCGGGTTGTCTCTTTATCGGCTTTGAATCAGGGAAAGAGGAATGGCTCTGTTTGGTCAGGTCTGTTACAAGCCTGCGGGGATTGCTGGGGTGTTTTGGTATGCCTCTTGCCCTAAGAGGGGAGCGTCTTTCCTTTTTTATTGAGAGTAATTTTATGCGCTTTGATGTGCCACAGGAAGAGCGATATATGCGCACACATCATGAATTTCAGGCCGGTGATCAGGTGCAGATTACCAGTGGTCCTCTTGTGGGCTATATTGTTGATGTTCAGAAGATCAGTGGGAAATATGCTTTTATATTCAATGAGATTTGTCATGAGACGAAAATATCACTTGACAAATTAGAGAAGATAGACTATAATATAAAACATAATGATGTAACAAGGATCTGCGCGTGTCCTACAGACCCTGATGGGTTTGAGGGGGTTAAGAGCCGCTCCTGTGAGGGACGGGTATCTTCAAAGTGAAGCTTCAGAAGTGGAGCTCCTTTCGTGAGCGCAATTGTTACACCCCAGGTGCCCCTGAAGTATGGCGCTATTGGTTGAGAACGGTTGTAAGACTCGGTCTTGCAGGCTGGTGCGGAGCTTACGAAAATGGCCGTAGGGCTTTTCGGAGACTCGGGATTTATTCTCTACTTTGATAATTAAAAAGCAATAAACCGCTGGAGGGAGCAGGGCTTGTCTTGTTTCTCTTTTGGACAGGAAAATTGCAGGAATTTCTCGAGGCTTTATCTTAAGGCATGTGTTTCCGTAATATAAGGTACGGGGGGCTCATGAGAAAAACCTCTTGAAAAATTCCGGATAACCTTCAGAGACGCTCTTTCCCTGAAGGCATATATCAATAAATCCACTCAGAGCCTGAACGTGCCACGCCCTAGAACAAAAAGGGGAACTCTGATGGTCAAATCCCTGGTTATGGCAAAACAAATACGTAAGTCTTTCTTAGAAGCTCTTGCCGGAACAGGAAATGTTTCAGAAGCTGTTCGTGTTGCAAAAATTTCGCGTAGTACTGTCTATAAATACCGTAAAATTGAGGTTGATTTTGCTCGGGAATGGGATGAAGCAGAGCAAGAAGCTGCAGACAGGCTGGAGCGTGAAGCCTGGAGGCGGGCTGTGGAGGGCTTTGACAAGCCTGTCATTTATAGAGGAAAAGTCACAGATATATACAAGGATTATTCGGATAGGATGCTCGAATTGCTTCTGAAAGCGAAACGTCCCGGAAAATTCAAAAAGCCTATTGACAGTGAAGAAACAGGAAAAGAACGGGGGCCGCAGACCGGACTTGAAAAAACAGCCGCCTCTGAGCGCCTGATTGCCATATTGGATAAGATGTCTTTAAGGCCTGATGACGGATCGTAAGACGCAAAGCCCCACGGAAAAGCTTGCGGCTTTATCCCGGGAAACGCGAAATGAGTTTCTGCAGAGCCTCTCTGAAGATGAATGTGAGGATTTGCTCTATAAGTGGCGGGGCTTTTTTGCTCGGCCTAATCAACTTCCTCCAGTAGGAGAGTGGGATATTTGGTTAATCCTTGCGGGGCGGGGCTTCGGAAAGACGCGGGCAGGAGCCGAATGGATTCGTGAGAAAGTCTACGGGGGGGCCAGACGGATTGCTTTGGTTGCCGAGACACAAAAAGATCTTGAAGAGGTCATGATTGAAGGAAATAGTGGTGTTCTATCGGTATTTCCTCCTGCCCGGCGCCCGCGCTATCAGAAAAAGCCAGTGAGGCTGATGTTTGACACAGGTGCCGTTGCCCTCGGATATAATGCGACCCAACCGGATCAACTTCGTGGTCCTCAATTTGATGTCGCATGGTGCGATGAGCTTGCAAAATGGCGTTATGCAAGGGAAACATGGGACCAGTTACAATTTGGAATGAGGCTGGGAGAGACACCTCAGCAGCTTGTGACGACAACGCCACGGCCGATCGAAGTGCTTAAGTCAATCCTGAACAGCCGGGAAGGACGTGTTCACGTGACAAGGGGCAGGACTGTTGATAACCGCTCTAATCTGGCTCCCTCTTTTCTAAGAAAGATCAAAGCCCGTTATGCGGGCACTGTTCTAGGACAACAGGAGCTTGAGGGGGAGGTTCTTGATACTCTTCCCGGTGGACTGTGGAAGCGTGAGCAAATTGATGCCACGAGGATAGACAGGGCCCCGGAAGATCTGGAACGTATCCTTATCTCCATTGACCCGGCGATGACACATCATCGTGAAAGTAACGAACACGGCCTTATCGTCGTTGGAACGTGCCATCGGCATGGATATGTTCTTGAAGATGCATCTTTGAAGGGATCGCCCTTGTCCTGGGCCCGTCGCGCTGTTGAACTTTATGACATCTATGCTGCGGACGGGATTGTCGTTGAGGTGAACCAGGGGGGAGACATGGTTGCTCAGACTATTCGCAGCGTTCGGGACGGTATGAATATTATTCAGGTTCGTGCCACGCGGGGCAAACATGTGCGTGCTGAACCGGTGGCGGCTCTTTATGAGCAAAAGCGTGTCCATCATGTCGGTAATTTTCCGGAACTTGAGAATCAGATGAGCTTGATGACCAGCGCTGGTTTTGAAGGAGACGGCTCTCCTGACCGACTTGATGCGCTTGTTTGGGCTATAATCGAATTATTTCCTGCGATGCTTCTGGAGACGTCTGTCAAAATTCCTCATTTCAGTGTGAGGCATGTTGTGTGAATGAGCTCCTAATCGTTGCGGAAAAGAGCTTGCAGGCAAGGCGGATGATAACCCCTTAACGATCATCACCTGATGAAAAAGATCATGATCGCCTTGCCTGCTTGTTAATAAAGAGGCTGTGAGAGTGTTTCATCTGTCGGATATCCGGGAACTACGCCTACCATGGCAGAGGGGAAAATGAACAAACAAATAAAAAACGACGCGATAGAAGATCATGACAAACTTGCTTGTTATGTTGCTGATCTGATCGAAAAATGTGAAATTTATTCAGATGAACAAAAACATGATCGTACGCGCGCGCTCGAATATTACGATGGAAAGATGAATGATTTGCGAGCTGAAGACGGACGCTCTCAGTCTGTCTCCAGAGATGTGCGCTCTGTTATCAGGAAGCTTATGCCTTCAGTTTTGCGGACATTGCTGTCAAATGAAAAGATCGTTGAATATCATCCATTAAGTCCAGAAGATGAACTGAGTTCACAGCAGGCAACCGATTATATAAATCACGTTATTCTTCATGAAAGTGGAGCCAGGAGAGCCATTTATGATTCTATTTTTGATGCCCTGACTGTGAAGACAGGCATCATAAAATGGGTTGCTTATAAACGGAGAAAATCAAGGATTCATGAATACACCAACCAGCCATCTCTAGCCTTGCTGGGACTGGAAGGTGAGGAGGGCGTGGAAATCTTTGATCGTAAGGATTGGTTGGAAACGGATCCTTTTATTCTTGCTATTAACCCCGAAGCAGAAAGGCATGACTTCAAACTGCGCCGCACGGAAGAGCGTATTGACATTCGCCTGGAAGCGATCCCGCGAGGGTCTTTTCTCATTTATCCGAACGCGGTCAATATCGGTGAAAGCCCCATTATTGGGGAACGACAAATTGTTACAAGATCTGAATTAGTCAGCCGAGGATATAATAAAGACCAAGTTGCAGCTCTCAATGTGTGCAGAGGAGAAAAAGACGATCTTGAAGATAGGCAGGCCCGGCAGGGTGATGACTGGACTGACATAAGGGCTGAAATGTCTGCCGCAATGGAAGAGGTCCTCTTGTATGAGGTCTATGTGAAGCTTGATCAGGATCATGACGGTATTGCTGAACTTTACAAAATCTGCCTTGCGAGAAGCAGAGGAGACGGAGGGGGACCACAGATCATCCTTGAGATGGAAGCGGTAGACGAAGCGCCTTATACTCAGATCGTTGCTGAACAGGAAGCGCACCAGTTTGAAGGTCATTCCGTAGCGGAAGATGTGATGGACATCCAGCGCATCAAAACGGCTCTCCTACGGGAAACACTAGATAATATTTATTGGCAGAACAAAAAGCAGCCTGCTATTGATCCTTCCCGGCTGACGGAGAGCGGGATGGAGGCTATCTATAACCCTGCATTCGGAAAGCCTATTCTCCTCAAAAGTGGAGCCAATGTCCATGAAGCCATTCAGTGGGGTAACGTCCCTTTCGTAGCGGACAAATCCTTTGCCATGATGTCTTACCTCGATAATGAGGCGCAAAATCGGACCGGGATTACCGAAAGCGCCGGGGGCGTTAATCCTGAACTCCTGAAGGATATGACAAAATTTGCAGCCATTTTGATTTCTGAGAGTGGGATTGCAAGGGCGGCCATGATCATTGACACTCTCTCCGGGAACGGTGCTGCAGACGGGAGCGGGATTGCAAGGGCGTTTAAGGGCTTACTCAAACTTGTGATTGCCCATACTGATCAACCCCGCACTGTCTGTCAGGGAGGAAAATGGGTTGAATATGATCCGCGTCAATGGAACGTAGAGATGAATTGCATTGTCAATGTCGGGTTGGGGGCAGGCTCAAAGGAGCGTGATCTGGCTGTCTTGCAAATGATCCTTGGGCTCCAGAAGGAATTGATTGCAATCATGGGAGCCAATAACCCCTTTGTGACGCCGGTGCAGATTTATAATGTCCTTGAAAAGATCACAGAGACAGCTGGATTTTCCAGCGCAAATCCCTATTTCACAAAGCCGGATGAGGAGGCGATCCGGAGACATTTCCAAACAGAATTGAAGCCATCCGAAAATGACGAAAAATTCCATATGCAAATGGAGCTGGAAAAACTGAAAGCGACGCTGAAAATTCAGATTGAGAAAGAACAAATGGAGGCTGACCTTTGCGTTCAGCAGGCTGAATTAGAGAAAAACAAGTCTATCCAATTGTTAAAAACCGAGCAAGAGCGCGAAATCGCCATGATGAAAAGTCAGTTTGATTGGTTGAAATATCAAGAAAAAATGAACTTGGAGCGACAAAAAGCCGGATTGGAGAGACCAGGGAAACAGGTTGCGGATCAGGAAAAAAGCTAGTGCCAGGGGCCAGTGAGTTAAAAAAAAGCGAAAGCGCAGAATGATGATTGGTCAAGAAATCGAAAAACACAAAAATTCCAGAATTGAAAAAATTCACGCAAATCTTACGAACAGAAGGGGATGTAATGCAGGAGAAACGGATGCAGGAAGAACTGATCAATGGTGAAGCAGAACGTCTTTCTGGACATCCTGTTATTAGGCATATCTTTGATGAAATGGAACAGGATGCTATGGAACGGGCCATTTATGCCAGACCATCTGATGATGAAGCGCGTCGGAGTGCTATGAATGAGGTCCGTGCGATCAGGGCCTTGCGGCAGAAGTTGAAAATTCTTGCATCCGGACTGGAAAGCCCCGCGAAAAAAATGCCAGAGGTAGGTAGCTTTGTTGCATAAGCAGAAGCGTACAGCAGAGACAGCGCATAGCAATGAAAGGATATTGAAAGATGCCGAGGGAAGATCGTGAGGAAAACATTTTTGATGAGAGCGGGTTTGGGAATGAAACAGGCGAAGGGGAGCCCGAAACCGCTCAAAATGACTATTCTTTCAGTGAAATCTTCAACCCCGGGATGAAGATCGATGATGTGCTGAAAGGACAGAGTGGCCTGAAGAGTGATGATGTGGATGATTTTGATCTGGATATACAGGATGAAGGTCTGTGCCGTGACGAGAAAAACGGTGAGAATACAGACGGGGAAAAAGAAATTTGGGTGAATTTGCTTGAAGGAGACAATAGCAAGAAGGTGCTGCTGGATGATCTCAGAAAGAGCTACATCTGTGAAAAGGACTATGCTGATAAAATTGAAAATGTTGATCTGGACAAACAGGAGCTTGAAAGAACAAAGGAAACTTTCTGGAAGAATGCCTCGGATATTCAGGGTGTGTATCAGACATTGACAAAATTCCTGGAGGGACTGATCCCCCCTTCCCCTGATCTGGTACTCGCAAAAAATGATCCGGGGGAATATCAGTACAAGCTTGCCTTGCGTCAGAGGGCCATTGATGAATTGCAGCAGCTTTTTAATGTTGCGGATGAAGCTGAAACCATCATTCAGACAGCAGATAAAGAAGGAATGGAAAGCTACAGAATTGCACAGGAAAAAAAGCTGTTTGAACGATTTCCTGCGCTGAAGGCCCCAGAGAAAAAGAAAATATTTGAAGCGGAAAATAAAAAAACGGCCCTTGAGTTCGGTTTTGGTGAAGAGGAAATTAACCAGACCTTTGATCACAGGATTCTTGAGCTGGTTCATTATGCACGGGTAGGAAAAATAGCGGAACAGAATCGTAAAAACGCAGCGCGTCGGCTTAGTGAGACGCCTAGGAATGGTCGGCGGTCAACTCCGGCAAAAGGCCAGCCGGAAAGAAATGGTAAGGCTATGAGACGCTTACACGAAACCGGGACAATTGAAGCTGCTATGGCGATTGATTTTGACTGAAGACTTTCAAAAAAGGTGAATGAAATGGCAAAAATTGCACATACTCTAATATCATCTGATACGGTTGGGAACCGGGAGGATCTCTCTGATGTTGTGAGCAGAATCACGCCGGAAGACACTCCCATTTATTCCATGATGAAAAAGGAGACAACGACATCCACTCACCCTGAATGGGAAATTGATGAGCTTTCCGCTCCTGGTGAAAATATCAACAGTGAAGGGGATGAATTTGATTTCGATGAAGTCAAGACGCCTGATCGTGTAGGAAATTATACACAGATTTTCCGAAAAACATGGTCTGTTTCGGAGACGCAAGAGGCAGTAGGACATGCCGGAAATGTTGAAAAAATCAAATATCAGAAGCTGAAAAAGGGGATTGAGGTCCGTAAGGACATAGAATTTGCTATTCTTTCAAATAGGGCGTCCTCGGCTACTGACCCACGTAAAATGGGATCTCTGGCCTGCTGGTACGAAACAAATGCGACCCGGGGAAGGGGAGGAACGAATGGAGGCTTTGAAAAGAGAACGGGTCTGACCAGTGCAGCTGGTCAAGGAGAGAAGCGCGCGTTTACAAAGGCGCTTCTGGATGCAACCATGCAGCAAGTCTACACTTCAGGTGGAAATGTCAGGTTTGCCGTTTGTTCCCCTTACGTCAAATCCGTCTTCACGACCTTCATGTCAGATGCCAATGTAGCCCATTTTCGCTATGCCGCCTCCGGTGGAAAAAATACGATTATTGCCACGGCAGATGTTTATGAGGGAGATTTCGGAAAGGTGATGATCGTTCCCAATCGTGTTCAGTCTGCGAATGATACACTGGCTTCCAACGTTCATCTTCTGGACTCTGATATGCTTTCCTTTAAAAATCTCCGCAAGATTCAGGATGTCAGGAACCTTGCCAAAACGGGTGATGCCCAAAAAGGCGTGATTATTGGTGAAGGAACGCTTTGTGTAAAAAATGAAAAGGGGATTGGAGTTGTTGCCGATATCTTTGGAATGAATGCGCTTGCTTGATGAAGAACAGCTTTGCAGGGGCCGTCTTTTTTACCTGAACAGAGAGGTCCCTGAGGGGAGGCTGAAGGGAGGTGCGCCCCACCCTTCCTGCCGGCTGTGTATAAAGGCTGCAGGCCTGATAGTTATGGAGGGATCAGTATGACTCATCAAAAACAGACCCTTTCTGCGGAAAAGACCCTTTCTGTAGGGAAAAAACTGGCCTTTCGTTCCGCTTCTGCGGGGAAAGAGCGGACTTCTCATTCCGTTCCTCTCCTGTTGCGCAGCGATTATTGGGATAACAAAGGCAGGCGATATGCAAAAGGCGTCATTGTTAGCGTCAGTATCGATACGGCGAGATTGTTGCTCTTGCAAAAGAAGGCTGAACGCGTTGATCCCTTGCCGGGGGAGGAGGAATGAGACCGCCTTTCGCTGCTGATTTCGGAAAAAGACGGCTATCAGGGATGCTGGAATGACAATGAAAAAGGAGCAATTAAAGGATGGACAGTGGGAATTAATGGCGCATGACCCACAAACGGGGCGGACCGTCTGGTGCTGTTGTGACGGCAGCGCAACACATTTTCGGACTGATTACCCTGTGGAGACGCTCATTGAGGAGAATACGGTTTCCTTCAATGACAGCCAGGGCCATCGCTTCCGGGACGGACAACGAATTGCCTCCATCCCGTTGAACCTTTTCTATGAGCAATTGCATGAAGCGCAGATCCAAGGAGATCAGCACTTTATCAGCCGGTGGCTCAATGATGCCGAGCATCGCAAATTCAGAACCTTCAGGGGGCATGTCTGATGATAAGGGATTATCCGGAACTCATCTCTGAAGTGTCCGCAAGATCCGGTATGCCGGATCTTATCCATCGCGCGGGTATGTTTGTAAGCATGGCAGAGACCATGCTCTCAAAATGTTTACACTTCTCTTCCTTAGAAAAAAGAGTGACACTTGTAACTGATCAGGATGGGTTCGCTCTCTTGCCGACAGATTGCAAGGCCCCCCACTCTGTTCTTGTTGAGGGAAAAAATCTTGAATATACATCGCCGGACCTGATTAAGAAGGGGCAGACCTGTGTTTATGCTATTCAGGGTGCGCTGTTGTTTTCCTCACAGCGTGGAGTTTCACATTTGTGTCTTTATGAGAGCTGTATCCCCTCTCTGGAGACGGCCAATAAAAATTGGCTTCTTGAGCGTGAACCGGAGATTTATCTTCATGCGGTCTTGTTTCAGGTTTACACTGCCGCGCATGAGATAGAAAAAGCAAAAGAAACGGCAGCCTATCTCACTCATTTAATAGAGCTCTCCAATCAGGTTGATGCCTTAAGGTGCTATGCCTTTCGCCGGGTCCGTTTCGGAACAGTTGCCCCATGACGGTAGATCAGGTACTTGCAAATGTCCTTCTTCACATTGGACTCGATGAGAAAAATGTGCATGTGGAGAAGCCCTCATATGAAATCCGCAGGCTTCTGGCTCTCATGAATATGTCAGGAAATGAGATTATGCGGCGTGCTGAATGGTCACGCCTTTTAAGACTGATGCAAGTTGAGGGTTGTCTCTCTGAATTTCCTTTGCCGGAGGATTTCCAGAGGATGTCAGGGGAAGGGGGTGTCTCTCTCAACAAGCCTGGATTTCATCCTGTCCGCCCTGTTGTTGCGACAGAACAATGGGATTTTCTTCTGCAACGTCCCTCATTGCAGGCTTATTACCGTCTTTTCTCCGGTTTCTTGGAATTTTCACCGGCTCTTGAAGAGGGCGGGGCAAGGGTCTGCTATATCTCAAAATATTGGTTAAATGGGAAAGAGGCCATCACTAAAGGTGATGATTTTTTGCTTATTCCCGGAAATTTGCTGGAAAAGGCAACAGTCTGGAGATGGAACAGGCAAAAAGGATTTCCTTATGAAGATCATCTTGCGGAATTTGAAGCCTGTCTTTTTTCAGAGATCAGAGCAGACCGGGGAGAAAAGACAGGGATATGAAAGCGTAGTCCGAATGACGAAAACAGCTCTTCATTAAGGAAGAGAAAGACCGCGTGTAAATGAGGGAAGAAGAGAGAGGAATGTGGTCTTTGAGACCGGAAGAGAGCGATCATGTTAAAAATTGAAAAGGCGCGCCTCCGTCCAAGGAATCGCGGAGTGATGGGAAAAGGCCCTCGAATTTTTACGAAAACAAAGACTTATATGGCGCCTTCAGGCGGCTGGGTCACGAATGTAAATCTTGCAAATCAGCCTTCCGGTTCGGCTCTGGTTCTGGAGAATTTTTTTCCCACGGAAAGGGGAATCCTGCCACGAGGGGGCGCACGCCGCCATGCCGTTGTGCCGGGCAAGGTCGAAAGTTTGTTCGAATTCAGGGCATCGAAGGAAAGGCAGTTTTTTGCCGCAACGAAAAAAAATATCTATCTCTTTGGCCCACAGACAAAGGCAACAGACAAATTGCCAACCGTTGTGACCGGTCAGACGGGAGGAATTTACAGTGTTCTTGAAATGCAAACAGATGAGGCCAGTTTTCTTTCAATTATTAACGGGCATGATCCCCTACAACTTTATGACGGCGTAAAATGGCAACAGGTTACAGCCCATTCATCACCTTATGCCATCAGTAACATCGATACGTCCCTGTTGAGTTTCAACTGGGTTTACAGAAATCGACAGTTTTTTATACAAAAGGGGACGATGAATGTCTGGTATCTCGGTATCAATAGTGTTGCAGGCTATGCAACGAAACTTCCTCTTGCAGGAATTTTCGTCCGGGGAGGTCAGCTTTTATTTGGTACGACATGGTCTTCAGACAGCGGTGCAGGGATGGATGACCGCTGCGTTTTTGCAACTGACAGGGGTGAATTTGCTGTTTTCAGCGGAGATCCCATAGATCAGTGGTTGTTAATCGGCATTTATGATGTTGGTATTCCTCTAGGCAACAAGGGATTCATGTCGGTGGGAGGTGATGTTATCATCGCGACAAAGGGTGGCATGTTTCCTATTTCCAGTGTGGTTCAGAAGGGATTAAACCAGTTGAAATTGTCTTCCTTGTCAGAATGTATTGATACTGACTGGAGAAAGGAAAGTTGTGCCTCTGTTTCTTCTGTTGGTTGGCGCCTTGTGAAATGGGAAAAGCAGAATATGGCGTTTGCAACCTCCCTGGGAGTAAATGACAATCATACAAGTTGTTTTGTCGTCAATCTCAGTACAGGCGGTTGGTCCAGATTAACGGGATGGAAAATCTCTGATCTAAATGTTCTTGATGACAAGCTCTATTATGCTGATATGTCCGGCGTTATTTTTCGGGCTGATTGTGGGGGGACGGATGATGAGCAACCTATTTTCTGCAAGGCCTGTTTTTCTTTTGATCTTCTGGAAGAACCCCTGGCGTTTAAACAGGCCCAGCTTGTGCGAGGGGTTTTCTCTCATTCCTTACCCTTTGAGGCGAGGCTGGGGGTTGCAGCGGATTATTGTCTGTCTTTCGGAGTGGAAAAGGAGCTATGGGACAGCGGGGACTACGGGGTCAATCCTGCTTCATGGGACCGAAATGCGTGGGACCAGGGCTTATGGTTCCTTCATGACAATAATGAGAAAATCAGTCAACGCTGGAAAAGTGTAAGTACGCAGGGGCAGGCGCTTGCGATACAGTTGGAGATTATGTCCTTTGAGCCCTACAAGCTTGATTGCGAACTGATTTCTGTTGATCTTGTCTATTCCACAGGTACGGCAATCGCGTGACCCCTTTCTGGCCGGGGCAGAATACACCTCTGTCCCGTTTTATTGCGGATTTTGTTTCAAGGGAAATTTACTGCGTTCCCGGAAAATTTCGTGACTATACGGCTCTAGGTGTTTTTGATTCCTGTGTTCTTGTCGCCGGTGTTCTTTACTATGATTACGATAGGGATGCTGGAGTTCTGCAAATATCAGCCGCCGCTACGACCCCGCGTTGGCTGACCCGCTCTATTCTTTGGGACATCTTCGATTTTCCCTTCAATCAACTGAAGTGTCAAGCCATTGTTATGCGCGTTGATCCGGCCAATCGAAGGCTTGAACGTATCCTGAAGGCTTATGGTTTTTCTGCCTATAAAATCCCCCGGCTCAGGGGCCGTGAGAAAGCTGAAATGCTTTACCTGCTTGGCGATGATGTATGGCGTCAGAATAATTTTCACAAGAGGAGGCTGTGATGGGAAAAAAATCTGCTGACCCGACCCCCCCCAGACAAGTTGCTTCGGCACAAACGGGAGCAAATATGAATGCGGCAATCGCCAACTCGTATCTGAACAATATCACAAGGCATACACCGGATGGCACGACCAGGATTGAGGAGACAGGCAGAAAGAGTATCTACGATCCTTATACCTATAAAAAGTATGATGTGCCGACTTTCACACAATATACGGAATTATCTCCTGAACAGATGGCCATAAAAAAACAGCAGGATAAGGCAAAGCTCGGTCTTGCGACATTAGGTGCCGAACAAACGGAACGGATTAGTGGTCTTTTGCAAAAAGTTCCTGTTTTTGACGATATTCCAGCATGGAAAGACTTTTCTCCTTTTCAAAAGGTAACCTTTCAACGTTCAGGTGCCGCCCCTGCGTTAAAAACGTCTTATGAAACAGATTTTTCCAAGGAGGGAAATCGGGTTGAAGAGGCGTTTCTGGAGCGGATGAAGCCACAGCAGCAACGCGATATGGAAAGGCTGGAAAGCCGACTGGCCTCTCAGGGCATCCGGCTGGGATCGGAATCTTATCGTGAGGCGATGGAAACTCATGCACGGACGCTCAATGATGCTCGTCTAGGGGCTATTCTTGCCGGAGGGAAGGAAGAGGAGAGGCGTTTCGGAATTCAGCACCAAAAGGCCCAATTTGCTAATAAGGCGAAACAGGCCATGTTTGAAAACACGATGCAAAGTGCGCTTTTTAACAGAAATGCCGAAATTCTTGAAAAAAATCATGAACAGGGGCGAATAAGGGCACAAAATGATCTCCGAAATCAAGTGTTGCAGGAAAAAATAGCGATAACAAATGATCCCATCAACAAGATTACCGCTCTTCTAAGTGGGTCCCAGGTTACCTATCCGCGGTTTCAGACGTCAAGAATGGCAACAATCCCCTCTACTAATATGGTCAATATCTTTGCCAACAGGGATCAGCAAAAGATGTATGAGGCCAAAAGGAAAAATGACCTCGTAAAGACAGCTTTAAGAGGTTTCATCGCGTCTGACCGTCGCGTGAAAAAAGATATCAGATCCGTGGGAATAACCCATGATGGCCAGTCTGTCTATCGATTCAGGTACAAATCCGGTGGTCCTGTCCGGATGGGGCTCATGGCAAATGAGGTATTGAAGAAATATCCGGAGGCGGTCTCAGATGTCGGCGGCATCAGGATGGTAGATTATGCAAAAGCACTTAAACAGGCTTCACGAAAGCCTGTCTGATTCTTCTTTGTGGCGTGAGTGAATAAGGCCCGCAAGAGAGAGCGCAAGTGGCAAAAGAACATAGAATCTGCTGGTCATGAAAGAAGGGAGATTATCATGGTTTTTTTCAGATCTTCGAAAAAGAAGGGTTCTGAAATGCGTCATATCCAGGGTGCACCAGACCCTGAGGGAACAATGCGGGCTTCAATTTTAGCCTTTTTAAGACGACAGAGGCTGATCGATGGACATACCGGTCATTTAGTCGTCCCGCAGGCAAAACAGAAAGACGATCCGATGGACAGGGATAATAGCCTTGATAGTGGGGAGAGTGTTTATAGGGAGGGGTTGCTTCTCCCGCCTTCTTTTTTTGAGAAGCAGGGAAATGAGGATATGGGAATCTCTCCACAGAAAAGAGAGGGGATCTCAAGGATATGGCTTGAAAAATTGCAACGGGAGCCTTTGGATTTGAAAAGGAAGGAGCGGGAGCCGGAACAGAAATCTGCTGAAGGCAGGGATGCGGATATTTTGGCCTTCCCCCGTCTTTTTTTACAAAAGAGGGAGTGTGATGATCGGTTCGTTTCCGATAGCCATATCCCTGATAATCACATAAGCGATTATCAGGGTACCGGCAATCTTCTCCCCGGCCTTGCTTCTGAAACAGACGTGTCTGCCCATCTTGCTCCTTTATTTCCTCCTTCTTTTTCCTCTCCTGATCCTGCGTCTGGATTCACGGAACGACAAGACGGAATGGGAGCCCAGACGCAAGGGAATGCTTTTGAAGCCGTAACGGACAAAGCATCCCTTATCTCACCGCCGCATTTATCCTCCCTGTTTGCTCTGCGGTTAAAGGCAGGAGATCTAGACCCCGGAGAAATGATAAGCAGTCAAGACAGGTCTGCTCAGGGCGGGTCTCCCCATGTCCTGAACGAGCTATTGCAGGTCCAGAAGGCTGACAGAGGAGATGAAAGGGAAAAACAACAGGTAGCGGTAGCAGATAAGGCTGACAGAATTCCTCCTACGGAACTGTCTTCCCATGGAGGAGAGCCAAAGGGGCAATCAGGTGAGTTAAAAGCTCTTTCCGGGGAGCCCAAAGTTCCTGCAAAGATGGAAGAGAAAGAGGAAAGCCTGATACAGGCCATCCACATGGAAAAGATGCGCGCTGAGGCCGTAAAGGTGATCGCGGCGTGGATCCTGGATGAAGTCAAGAAAATCAATGAAAGAGCGATAGGGGATGAGAAAAGGGCTGAAACCGGCAAGGAACCCGTGTCGTCGGGGGAGGAAGAAGAAGATCAGTACACAGCGGAAGACCGAGTGAACGGGAGACAGCTTTCCTCTTCCTCTTACCAGCGCATGAAGGCATGGAACCCATGGTCTATGAAGTAAAGAGGGCCGCATATGCCATCTGCTTCATGATCTTCCGGTGAAACAGGTGAAATTCATTATGTTTTTCCGAGAGATCACCAGAGATGTGCCTCTCCCTCCGGCAAAGGGAGATAAGAGGAAATAAAAGAAAAAGGGTAGATAAATGGAACGCGGGCAACAGAACCGGGAATCATCTTCTCATGAGGAAGAGGGCAAGGAGAAGCAGGATACGCAGGAAAAAAACAGGCCCTTATTGTCAACCGGAGAAGATGAAAACAAGTTCAGGAGACGTTTTAGTTGGAAGCAGGACCGAGAAAATGGAATTCTTATTTCTGCTGATCGCATGGATCTGGAAATGGATAATATTTTTCAAGCTTTTAATTCTATTTTGCAGGGAAAAATTTCCTTTGATGCGCCCCTGAGAACTGTTCACGGAACAGAAAGCGCGCCTGCTTTTAGCTTCATCGAGTCACCACGGACCGGATTTTACAGCAAAGTGAACGGAGAAATAGGAGTTACCCTTGAGGGGACCGAAATTGGAACTCTTTCTCCTGACCTTTTGAGTCATTACAAGGAAAAGGATAATCCTCATTCCGTAACGGTTGAGCAAATTGGTGCGGTTCCTGCGTCCAGTTATACTCTGGAAGAGCTTTGCAAGACATTATCGTCAGGGGGGGGCGAGGGGTCCGGGATCAATGCTGATCTGCTTGATGGCATACATAAATCTGATTTCGTTCTTAAAACGCAGAGCGTTTTCACCAGTGGAGGGCTTACAGGTGGAGGGGCATTAAATGGTGATCTTATGCTTGATCTCTCCTATGCTTCGGAACAAGACCTCCAAGAGTCAACAGATAATCAAAAGGTTATGACCCCCTTGCGAACGAAGCAGTTTTTCTCTTCTTTTTCTAGTGTTCCAGTCAAAATTTATTTTTATGGGATGAAATTCGAGAATGATAATCTCATTATTTATGAATATACAGGGGATGAGGAGTATCAACAGGCTGGCTACCTCTGGACAGATATTACGTCGTTAAAAATGAATCCTGTCATTGACGATAATGGTCATTTTGTCCTGGAAATATAGGAGACTGAAGCTATGCGGATTGACCTTGGAAAACTGAAATTCAACTGGAAAGGGCAATATAAGGATGATGTGACTTACGAGAAAGATGATGTTGTCTTTTATGACGGCTCCTCCTATATTTTTGTTTCCCTCAATCCTCGTTCCAAAATTCCACCATCTCGCCTTATTCCTCCATTTCAAGTGAATCTCTCCGGGGACGTCTGGGATCTTATGACTTTTGGCATTCCATTGGTAAAATCTTCCGGGGTGCTTGTCTTTTCTGATGAATCCGGTCTTTCTGTCCTCCCTCCAGGAAAGGAAGGGATGGTTTTAACCTCCCATGGGCTTTCATCTCCGGAATGGGAGATGGCGAACAAAAAGTTTGTTCTGCGTTTGCCTAATACGGACTATCTCTACGGGGCCTTCTGTAGCGGGAGCGTGATATTGTCTGATGGGACGCCCCGTTCCTGGGGTGATGGATCTTACGGCCAACTCGGTCAGGGGGCCTCGGTAGGCAAAAATAGATTTAAACCTGTTATGCCCGTATTCCCCAATAAAGATATCTTTGTTGAAGAATGGCATCGATCGGGATGCGAAAATTTTTGTCGGATGTCAGATAGATCAATCTACAGCTGGGGTCGTAACAGCAGTGGATGTCTGGGACATGGACATACGTCCCCCGTATTTCTTCCTACGAAAGTGGAAGCGCTTGAAGGAAAGAGCATTTCTAATATTTACTTTGGGCAAGGAAATAGTTCTCTCCGACAGCATGTCCTGTTTTTGTCAGAAGATGGCTTAGTTTATGCAACGGGTAACAATGAATCCGGTCAATTGGGTGTGGGATATGATGTTTTAATCAAAACACCTTTATGTCTTTCGAAGAAGAATTGGTTTTGTATTTTTTCTATCGGAACTCAAGGAAAGAGCCGGAGTTTCGGTATTGACTTTGAGGGGGCGTTATGGGGCTGGGGAGACAATAGTGACTATGCTCTGGGTACAGGAAGGGGAAGGAAGAAGTATTATCTTCCTACAAAAATTGATCTTCCGTTAAGCTGTTTTTCTGTTTCCAGTGGAATAGATTATGATAGAGGGATCTTGGTAGGACATACGCTGGCTTTGCTTTCAGATGGAAGCGTTTTCGGCTGGGGACGGAATCAATCCGGGGAATTGGGGTTTAAAAGTTCAATCTATGAAAGGATCCCGAAACTTATTTCATCGTTGGGGGACGATAATTTCCTTGTTTTTGCTTGGGGCAGTCTGTCTGCTTCATCCTTGGTGCTCAAAAAAGATCGGACTCTCCGCGTTTTCGGCTCAAACCAATCTGGACATCTTGGCATAGGGTCTATGACTTCGACGTTCTCCCCGATGAAGCCAAATATCAATGAAACGTCCCCCATTAAGCAGATTTTGCCGATTGGAACTTCTTTGCATCGATCGCTTTTTCTGCTTTTTGAAAATGGGAAGCTTTTTGCGTCAGGTTACAATAAAAGCGGTACTCTTGGTCTAGGGGATTTTGAAAACAGATCCTTTTTTGAAGAGGTTCCCCTGATGAATGAAAAGATTATTTCTATGTGTGCTGTAGGACAGGGAGCTTCTGTAAGCATCGGAATTCTGACCGAAAAAGGCAATTATTATCAAAGTGGTTCGGGCACGAACGGACAATTGCCGTGGGAAGAAATAGAAAAGTCGAGTGTTTTTTGCCCGATCTCTTTCTGAAAATGAAGGAATTACCTCTCTTGTGCGCTGTTGGACAAGACCCTTTTGCAAGCATCAGGATTTTGATCAAAGAAGGTAACTTTTATCAAAGCGATCTCAGCCTGAACGAACAATTTCCGTGGAAGAACACAACGCAGAAGGAGTGTTCTTCACCTGAGCTTTTTTCTGAGAAGGAAGAAAGGAAGAAAAATGCAATTATTCGAAATCAGATCAGAAGCAAAGCCGAAGTGCCTTGTAGGTCTGGAAGAGAAACACTCACCTGTTTACATAGGGTATAATTATCTGGCTCTTTTGGAAGAAGGAACAGGCACCGCTGACGGTGATGAGCCTAGGAAATTTGAAGAAAATGAGGACTTCAAGGAAATTGATTGGAAAAAAGATCCCCAACTCCGGAAAAAGATCATTTCCGAATTTCTCTCTTATACGGAAGAAAAAATAA
The DNA here is from genome assembly GCA_028599125.1 of Alphaproteobacteria bacterium. Taxonomy (GTDB): domain Bacteria; phylum Pseudomonadota; class Alphaproteobacteria; order Rhizobiales; family NORP267; genus JAQRMX01. Next base: position 42,944 of record JAQRMX010000056.1, read on the forward strand.
TGAGCGATGAGGAAATGTCTGTTTATCAGTCCTTAACGACCTTCGTTTCTTCTTAAAAGAGAGAGGTGCGCCTGATAAGGCAAGATGTTCAAAAACGAACCGACGCTTCTGTACGTTCGGATGTAAAATGAATCCGAGAGCATCTGTAGCGATCACTTTCACCGATAAGTAGGATTATTCCTCCTCTCGAAAGTATAGTGATCTGATGGCAGTGATGAGGAATAAAGGAAAGAATGTCCTGTCATCCGGGCAATCATGATGTCTATCAGGACAGGACATAATTCCTCTTTCCTCAAGAGCCACGCGGCTTCATTGTTACGCTTGTAAGTATGTTTAGCTCTTTTTTTGCAAAGGGCATCAGGAGCTTGTCCAAGCCTGAAGCCTGGGTCTTTCCTTTTGCAAAAATGGTCACAAAAAGAGCCCGGTTGAAGAGTTATACGTCCTTCGGGCACAATCCTAATATCTTTCTCCATGCTGTTTCTGAGTGAAGCGTGTCTTTTCATGACGGAAATATTTTTTCGGTGCCTGCCTTTGTATAATGAAATTTCAGGAAGATATTCTTCTGTTTCCTTCCCAGATGCAGACATTTTCTGTGTGCCCCGTTTGTGAGCGGCGTGAAGGCGTGGTGCAGACGTCTTTGCGATCTCAACAAATCTCGAAAAGCAGGCATTATGCCTCGGGGAAAGGGGAGGAATTTTGTATAGAGGAGAGGAGTTTTTCTTTTTTAAAACAGAGGCGTTTCTATTAAAAATCCAATGAAGACGGGAGGAACGTTATTTTGAAAATAAGCGAAAAAGGTATTTTAGAAATTATTACCCATGAGGGGATCGTCCTATCCCCCTACAAGGACTGTGTCGGGATCTGGACTGTAGGAATCGGCCACACGAAAAGCCTAAGGAAAGGGCCTCAGTTTTTTGTCAGAAAGGCCTTGTCTTCCCGAGAGGTTATGGCACTTTTTCTGAAAGATATTGCTCCTTGCTTGGAGCGCGTGCGCACGATTTTCAATCGGGATATCACACAAGAACAATTTGATGCAGCGGTATCTTTTGATTTTAACACCGGTGCCCTTCTTCGTGCTTCATGGGTGAGGCATTTCAACAATGGTCATGATGATAAAGCTAAAAAAGCATTTATGGCATGGTGTAAACCGTCCCAAATCATTGAACGGAGGCGAAAAGAAAAAAAGCTCTTTTTTGAGCAGAAATATTCAAGTTCTGGATATGTGGTTCTTTATCCTGCTTCATGCACGGGTGATGTGCTGTGGGGGCAGGGACAGAGGGTGTCTTATTCCGATTTTTTCGTTAAGCCCGGAGGGAGGGACGCTAATTCAGGACTTTCTTCCGGGCGCTTTACGTCCCGAAAAGAAACAGACAGAAAAGAGACGACCAGAAAAACGGCGCCAATGGGAATAAAAGAGGAGGTGTTTGATGAGCAGCTTTCTCCTGACCCTGCTATGGTTCCCTCATTTCGACCACAGCAAGATCAGGAGATTACACGCGCTGTGCTTGAAAAATTTTCTTATCTCACTCCGGTAGATTATCAGAACGATTTGATTAAGGTCCTGATGGTGCGAGGATATTATATGAATATTATGGGAAATAAGGGACAGAATGAACGCGCTGTTTATGATGATGCGCTCTTTGTCGTTTCCCCGGAAGGGACGCAATCTTTCAATGGAAATGCAGATCCTTCCATATTTCGCAGGGGGATTGCAACGATTAAGGATCCACAGGCTATCCAGTATAGTCCCGGATTGCACGGATATAACCGGAGAGCGGGCCCTTATCCGGCTTTTTGTCAGGAGGCCCCCTGTACGGTTATGCGTGATGGCAGAGGAGAAGATACTGGCTTGTTTTTTGTCAATCTCCATCGTGGGGGAGTTGAAGATACTTCATCGAAGGGTTGTTTGACGGTTCCCCCGAACCAGTGGAAGGAATTTTACGCGCTTTTATGTGGCCTGCTTGAAAAATATGGGCAGTCCACTTTTTTCCTGACATTACTGTCCTATCCTGAAGATGAGCCTCCTGTGATCCTTTCCAGTGGCGGGGCCGCGTACAGGGAGAGTTAAAGCGAGTCTCCTATTTTACAGTTTTATTCTTTTTACATGTATCTTCCGGTGCATTTTTTCACCGGTCCTCTCTGTAATGCCTGTAACAAATTGCCTTTTTCTGTCCTGCTTTTGGGGATGTAATGACAAGAGGGGAATGATGCACTTTATGATAATGGTAATGGAAGGGTTGAAGGGCTGGCGTACCGTTCTTGTGAACTTGTTGATGGGGATCGTGCCTTTGATGGAGATGTCCGAAATTATCCCGATCTTGCCGGATGAATGGGAGCCTTTCTACATTTTTGGCATCGCTCTTATAAATATGTGGTTGCGTGCAATGACAGACACAAAGATTGGACAAAAGAGATGATAGGAAACATTCTTTCTTGGTTTTTCGGAGGAAGCTCGGGGCCTTTAGAGAGGCTTGCTGCGGAGCTTAACAAGGCGTATGAGGTCAAGCTGAAGGCAAATAATAATTATGAACGCATTGAAGCGGAGAGACAGATTGTTATCCTTCAGGCACGCCAGGCTGTTTTAACAATTGAACAAAAGAAGGGGCTGACTTGCTGGATCAGACCTGCTTTTGCCCTTCCTTTTGTATTCTACAACTTTAAGATTATCCTTTGGGACAAGATTCTAGGTCTAGGGATTACGGATGATCTGCCTCCTTCTTTCTGGAGGTTGCAAATGATTGTTTTTGGGGCCTATTTCCTTACCCGCCCACTGGAGCGTCGCTGATGATTGAAGTAATGCTGAGAGATGGGGTTTACTTCCTTACATTAGCTGTAGGGATTGCAGGATCACACTTTATGTTAAGAGCAAAGGTTATGGTTTTGGAAGAACGTATCGCAGGCTATTATGCCATATTGAAGGGGATCTTCTCTTCTTTACAGAGAATTGAGAGCAAACTTGATAAGAAAGTTGATAAAAGCTTCAAAGGGGAGGAGGTTTGAGTGGGGATATCCTCGTTGACCCGGATCAAGGATGGTATTCATCATGATTAGGGCTTAAGACTTCTTCCAGGACGATGTCAAACAGGCGCCTGGGTTCAAAATCCAAGGCTTTGGATAAGAGAATAAACTCTGCAAGGTCCAGACGCCGTTCACATCTTTCTGTTTTCGCTACATAAGATTGCGGTTTCCCGAGTCTTTCTGCAACTTTTTGTTGTGTCAAGCCTTGCTTTCGACGTACAGATACCAATGTGGTGATAAATTTCCGGTATTTTTCGCTGTGTAAAGAGCTTGTCATTTCCCCCCGTAAGGACGCTCACTAGCCTGCTTTCATCTTTGCATAGCGCGAGGAGCCATTAATATTTTATAGCGCGCTTCAGAAAGAACGGATAATAAACTGTTTGAAAGTTGATCTCAATCCAGGGGTATTTTTCTCAAGCTTTCAAAGCTATTCCGTTCTTTTCCGGAATATGCAATGCTTCAGCTGTTTTTCCTTTCTTGCGTCCCGTGTGGGGCGTTGCGTTCCGGATTTCTTTTTTACTGTTAGGAGATGAGAGATGTTTTCGGAATTTCTGGCTTATTTGAAAGCATCTTTATTTCGTTCTCCAGAGGAAAAGACATTTGAAGTGATCGGCGCACAAGAGGCAACTGTTGCTCTTCTTGTGCACGCGATCACTGCTGATAGCGTTGTTATGCCGGGAGAAGGTGATCGTCTGCGCCATTTAGTGCAACAGGAGTATGAACTGAACGATTCACAGACAGATCAGTTAATTAACCATGCTTATGAACTTGAGGCTGAGGCCGTTGATTTTTATACTTTCACAAAAGTTCTGACCAAGGCTCTTAATCAGGAAGAGCGCCAGCACGTTGTCGGTATGCTTTGGGAATTGGTTTACGCAGATGGCGAAATTCATGAATTTGAAGATAATTTTGTCTGGCGAATTGCAGAGCTATTGTCTGTGTCCTCACGAGACCGCCTCCGTCTCAAGAGAGGTGTGATTCAGGGGGCGGAGACAAAGGCAACTGAGAACGAGGAAGATTCTGTAACAAAAACTGAAAAGGAAGCATAAGGGTTTGTGCGGGAAAATGGTGGAGCCGAGGGGGGTCGAACCCCTGACCTCCGCATTGCGAACGCGGCACTCTACCAACTGAGCTACGGCCCCAAAAGTGGCATCTGTCAGGAAAAATTTCTCCCCTGCGCGCCGGCTCGTATTTAGAAGTTCTCTCTTCTCTCTGTCAAGAGACATTGCCCATTCATTCAAATGTCTTTACCCTTCTCTTTGTTTGCTTTAAGAGACTATTTTGTAAAACAGGGTGAGGTAGAGGACATGCGGGCTATATTAGATGTTGTAATCCTTGTGATGGAGTTCTACTGGTGGGTTATCATTGCGAGTTCCTTATTTAGCTGGCTTGTCGCGTTTGACCTTGTGAATGTTCACAACAACGTTATTCGCTCTATTGATAATACGCTTAACCAATTGACGGCCCCTTTTTTGCGTCCTCTCCGTCGTATCCTGCCTGGAGCGCAGGGGATTGATTTTTCTCCCCTTGTCTTTTTGCTTATTCTCTTTTTTATACAGCGTTTTATTTTTTATTACGCCTATCCTTTCATTCATTAGGTACCGGTCGTTCCCGGAGATATTTTTCTGCGGTGCGGGGATCTTCGGGATAGCCGTTTGGCTATCTGTTTCCGGATTTGTCTCTGCGCGGTTTTTTCCGTGAGGCTCTTTCCTCTCTTTTTCTCTCTGTTTCTCTTCGCCTTTTGAGGCTTTCTTTTACCCTTTTTGTTTTGCCCGCTCATATGCCTCTCGGATGAGGAGGCGTGCATCCTCCGCATCACCCCAGGCCTGGATCTTGATCCATTTGTTTTTTTCCAGATCTTTGTAATGCGTGAAAAAGTGAGTGATCTGTTCAATCAGGATATTGGGCAAATCAAGATAGGAGGTGACGTTTTCATAAAAGGGTGTCAAGGATTTGAAGGGGACCATGAGTAATTTTTCATCCAGGCCGGCTTCATCCTCCATTCTGAGCACGCCAACGGGAGAGGAGCGCACGATGGCTCCGGGAGTGATCGGGTACATACCCACGACCAGAGCGTCAATTGGATCACCATCATTAGAAAGTGTTTGAGGAATGAAGCCATAATTACAAGGATAGTGCATAGAGGTATGGAGGAAGCGGTCAACGAAGAGAGCACCAGAAACCTTGTCCATTTCATATTTTATGGGTTCGCCCCCAAGCGGGATTTCAATAATGACATTGACGTCTTCGGGAGGATTTTTTCCTATCGGAATGGCCTCAAGGTTCACGGTATTTCCTTTCATAAGTAACGCCGCTTACGGCGTAGGTAGGATTCGGTTTCTGGAGGTAGTCTTGTTTCTGAAATGTTTCTGAAATGTCTCTGATGTCAAGGGTGTTGGGAAGAATTTTGCTTTCCGTAGAGGCTTGTTCCGGGGTTCATTTTTCTGTTTCTGTATGATAGGTGTTCCTCTTTTTCCCGGAAGGACTTTTTTTTATGAGAGGGAGGGGAGGTTTTGGCGATTCTTCCGCCGATCATTGGTCGTGGGACCCCCGTTGTTGTAGGAAAACTGATCGGTAAGTTAAGCAATCTGCGTGCCGCAAGGAAAGCAAAACACTCTGCTTCAAGTGCATCACTATGCCATCCTTTTTTCTCTGCCGGTTCAATGTTTATCCTGGCATATTTAGCTATGTTTTCCATGAGGACAGGATTTTTTCGTCCACCCCCGCAAACAATCAGGTGTTCGGGACGTTTCGGTAGTAAATCAAGGGCTTTTCCGATAGCTGAGGCTGCAAAGGCCACGAGGAGTGCCGCTCCGTCAGCCGGTGATAACCCTTTTGCCATATCCATTGTAAAAGAAAAACGATCAAGTGATTTTGGTGCGGGGGCCTCTAAATAGGGATGTGACAGCAAAGCAGCAAGCTGTGTGTGATCCACATTTCCGGCAGCGGCGAGTTTTCCATCTGTGTCCATTTTGCCCTGACCATGAACGGCAACCCAGTCATTGAGAGGACCATTCGCAGGACCGGTATCAAAGGCAATGAGCTCTTCCTCTGGACCGACCCATGTGAGATTACCGACCCCTCCCAGATTGAGTATGGCGGTATCTGTTGAGCATCCGGCATTTTCAAGCAGGAGCTTATGATAAATGGCAGCCAGAGGTGCACCCTGTCCTCCGGCTTGGACATCGGCGCTGCGAAAATCGAAGACGACATCAATGCCAAGCAGTCTTGCCATCAAGTCTCCATCTCCTAGTTGCCGTGTTGCTCCCGGTGATCTCCCCGGAGAAGAGGGGTTGTGCAAGACTGTTTGTCCATGAAATCCAACGACAGTGATTTCTTTTTTAGTGAGGCCATTTTCTTTGAGAAAGTGTAATACAATAGCGGCTTGCTGCTGTGTGAGTTTTTTTTCTGCCTGCGCAAAGAGCGCGGGTTCCTGTCCGTTGAAGTTCCAGTTCCGTGCCGCTGTGATGGTTTCCTCCAGAATATTGATGACATCCTCCGGATAAGGATATTGGCCCCATGGACCAAATTTTGTTATTTTTGTTCCATTGGTCTGAAGCAGGGCGATGTCTACATCGCCATCCAGTGATGTGCCGGTCATGAGGCCCACGGTCCAGAAGGGTTTCAAAATGCGTTATCCTTTTTGTTTTTCAGTTCTTCTTATTTTTTCGCGTTTTTGTGAGAGAAGACGTCACTACTGGTCGTGTTTTTATTTTGTCTTTGTCCCCCCTTTCCATCTTCAGGGTTTTCACAATTCAGGGGCGGAAGTATTTATATTTTTGCTGCACCACGAAAGCTAAATCTCATTATAAACTGCGGGCATTTTTTTTCAAAGGCGATGATCTTGCCTTGCCTATTGCAGGTGAGGTTTGTCTTATTATTCAGAGAAGAGGAAGGTGTGAGGTTTGTATTTTTCTGTGTCATGTTTTCGTATTCTGTATGATGCCTTATGCATGCCGCTGCCTCTTCCTATCTGAAAGGACCAGCGACAGCCTGCTGTCTTCACAGCATCATATCTGGATTCCCGGTTGCATATACAAAAAGGCTATGCATAGCGGGCGCGTGGCTGTCGTTCAGGCTCCCCCCTTACCAAAGCGCTTTTGTGCATTTTCATGGTAGATTTTATTAATCTCATAGCCAAGATATTTGCGTTGCAGATGGCGTGCAGCAATGAGTGTGGTACCACTGCCTGCAAAGGGGTCAAGGACGATCTGCTCCTCACGGGTCGTCAGCTCTATAAGAATCTGCATAAGCTTTTCAGGTTTCTGTGTAGGGTGCAGTCCCCCTTCTCCTGTTGCATATCCACATCTGATGATATTGTCCGGGCGCCCGACCAGCCGCTCAAAAGCGTCCTGATTATATGCCCCCACGCCATAGTGGAGGGCATTGTCAGCAATCGTACCTCCCCTTTTATAGGGCTTTGCAAACCACAGAATTGGTTCAAATGCAGGGCGTAAATTACCGATTCTCCAACCAGACCACTCTGTTGCAGCTTTTTGATCTCTTCTTTTCTTATAAACAAGACTGAGGCGTTGGGCTCTGTGCGGCGCTTTCTCACGGATCCAGGCAAGAGTGTCCTTATAGCTGAAACCCGCGTCCTCAAGGGCACAGATACAGCGGTGGGCAAGTTGTCTCCCTGCAAAGACGAAGGCAAATCCGCCTGGTTTAAGCACACGGTACCATTTGTGCGCCCATGTTGAACACCATTCTTCATATTCTTTTGGCCTTTTCCGGTCGGCTTCTGACCAGCCATTAATAGGTTTTCCTCTTTTTTTGAAAATGGCTCCCGCTTTTTTCTGAGCTGGACTTGATCCAAGCAACGCAGAATTTTTATTCTGGTGGAGGACATCCCACTCTTCTATGCAGATGCCATACGGGATGTCACTCAGTATGAGATGAACGTGATTGTCAGGTAGATCATTGAGGCCTTCAATACCGTCTTCCTGTAGAAACTGGTTCTCGAGGTTCGGTTTATTCATATTCCAGCGGGCCTTGTTTGTGCATTTATGCTCTCACTATTCAAGAATATTTTCTCTTCGGCTGTGATTTTTTCACGCGGTCTTTCCGCATTAATTTTCTGTATCCGGATTTAAAGTGTTTCTCGGCCTGAGGCAATTGTGGTCGCTTGTGTGCGGAATAGAATTTTTATATTCATTCATTTCGTTTATTGCTTCACGTGATATCTCAATATCATTGACAGATCATTCTGCCTTTATCTTTGCGAATGATCAAAACCATTCCTTATTTCCATCAATATCGACTCTGAAGATTGCCATTGCGATAAAAGCCTCCGGTGCATCGTTCTGCAATTTTTCTGCATG
>JAQRMX010000057.1 GCA_028599125.1 Alphaproteobacteria bacterium
CGTTTGTTGCAGATTCGTTATACGCAACCTTTCGGTTCCGGCTTATCCCTCTCATTGGCATTGGAGGATAGCGAACCTTATTTGGGTGAGAACGGTGGCATAGGAGCAATTTTTGGAACGCACCTTAATCTGAGAAGGTTTGTGAAGGTATCGGGTCTACCGTTTCCTGCGCTGGTTTTTTCTCTTCAGTTGAAGAAGCCTTCTATTTCTGCACAGATTTCCGGTGTTTTGTTAAGTCGAAATGTAAAGTGGATGAATTCACCTGTTGAAACCGTCAGAGAGAAGGCTTTCAGAGGATGGGGGTTGTTGGCCGGTGTGGCACGTTCTGTTCCAGGATTTGGAGAGGATAGAGTAGGGGCGATCGCTTTTTATACAAGTGGTCTAGACCCTGAATTTACAAATAGTGTAACCCCTCTCGGGAAGTCCTATCTTTTTATCTGGAAAGATGCTCTGAGTGGTAAAAATATAGTGTCTCTTGATACTTTCGGCTTAATGGCATGGGTAAAGCATGTCTGGTCAGATAAGTTTAGCACGACTCTAGGCGCTGCTTACAACAATGTCTCTAATAACACTGATTTTTATGAATTCAGAAATGAAGTTTTTACTTCTTCTCTTTTTCCAAAGTATGCATCAGCGCTTTTTTTACACAATTCTTTTGAAGTGTTTAAAAATTTGAAATTTGCCTTTGATATTGTCTATGAAAAGAGGAAGTTTGTTTCTGTAGGAAGACGCGATTTTCAGTCTGGATTTGGTGCTGCCTTTCAGCTTACTTATTCTTTTTAACAGCTGAAGAAGTGATGGATTGATTTCTGGAAAGAGAGTTGATATCCGGTTTTTCTTTGTTGCTTCCTTTCATCTTATTTACTTTTTTTTGAAATTTTCTCTCTTTGCTTTGCGTTCTTGTGAGAATGATTAGTCTTATCTTTTTTGGGTCTGGATTTTTGTTTCCTCTTCTTTATTTACAGCTCTTTTTGTGCCTTTTACTGTTTACTTTATTTCCTAATTTGGTGCCATCTTGTTTTTTTAAGGTGAAGGGACTTTATCTTCAATATGTTTTCAGGGAGGTGTTTGTAAGCTCAAATTTGTCCCTTATTACGCCTTTCACGTTCGTGTTTTTGCTCCTTTTTACCGAAAAAGAAAGGAGACGAACGGACAGCGTGTAAGGTTTTTGTCAATTTCTTGCGCTTTCTCATTGAAGGGATTATCTTTTCCTTTTTTTGTGAAGGGATTTTTGGTGTAGTTTTTCAAAACAGGATTGGTTTGATGTTTAAGGGATCATACACAGCACTTATTACCCCTATACGCGGTGATTTTGTTGATGAGAGTGCTTTTGTTAAATTCGTGAATTGGCAGATTGAGGAAGGAACCCACGGCCTTGTTCCGGTTGGGACGACAGGTGAGTCTCCAACATTGAGCCATGAGGAGCATGTGCATGTCGTTGGGCTATGTGTGAGGGAAGCAAGAGGTCGCATTCCTGTTATAGCGGGCACCGGATCTAATAGTACAGCGGAGGCTATACGTCTCGGACAGCAGGTGAAAGACGCTGGTGCTGATGCTCTTCTGATCGTGTGTCCTTACTATAACAAACCGAGTCAGGAAGGTCTATACCAGCATTTCAAAGCGATAAATGATGCTGTTGACTTGCCTCAATTCATTTACAACATCCCGGGGCGGAGTGCTGTTGATATGTCGGTTGAAACGATGGCACGTTTATTTGAATTACGAAATATTTTCGGTGTCAAGGATGCGACGGCTGACCTGAGCCGCATTGGCTTGCAGAATCAGGCAATGGGATCTAATTTTATTCAGTTTTCTGGGGAGGATTCCACAGCGTTGGGGTTCAATATTCACGGGGGTCTGGGTTGTATTTCTGTGACAGCCAATATTGCTCCTGCTGCTTGTGCGCAGTTTCAAAATGCTTGTCTTGACGGGGATTGGTTACTTGCGCGAACGATTCATGATCGTCTCATGCCCCTTCATCATGCTTTGTTCATAGAACCAAATCCTGCGCCTGTGAAATATGCGGCGTCTCTTCTTGGTTTGTGTACTCCTGAGACTCGTCTTCCCATTGTCCCGGTTAGTGATTCGGTTAGGGTGGAGATCAGGAAGGTGATGGTAAAAGCGAAATTGCTGAGTAAATAGCGTCATATGGCTCAAAAAGCTTCCAAACAGGTTCTTATTACCGAAAATCGGAAGGCACGCTATCATTATGAAATTATTGATTCGTTTGAGGTCGGTATTCAGCTTCAAGGGACTGAAGTTAAGGCATTGCGGGAGGGAAAATCAAGTATTGCTGATTCTTATGCCAGCCCGGAGAATAATGATATCTTCTTGATCAATGCTTGGATTCCGGAATATTCAAAAGCGAATCGTTCCACTCACGGGGAGCGTCGCCCCAGAAAACTTCTTCTTCACAGACGTGAGATTAATAAATTGTCCAGAGCCGTACAGCGTTCTGGTATGAGCCTTGTTCCTCTGAAGCTTTATTTCAATATCCGTGGTATTGCTAAGCTTGAGCTTGCATTGGCGCGGGGCAAGAAGCTTTTTGACAAACGGGAAGTGGAAAAAAAGAGGGACTGGCAGATTTCAAAGGCTAGATTGCTCCGCGAGAAGGGATAGATACTTGATTCCTGCACCAGTCGGCGGGGATAGCCCCTGGTTTGATTCTTGCTTTCCGTAATGTCGTTTTCCATCTATGTCCGTCCGTAAACCTCTTCTATGCGATTGAAGTATATGAGCTCATGGTGCCTTTTGCCTCGTATCTTTAAATGAGATCTGTTTTCTTGGTAACTTGCAGTGAACAGAATTGCTTGCAAGAGATGCCTTCAAACTCTTTTTCCATTAGCATGGGTTCAGTCCGATCAGTGCCTCGTTAACCCCGGTTCAGATTTTTTGCGTCATTTTTGACGTAGGCCTTTGAGGTTTTTCTGGTCTCTTGGGAGACTGTATTGATGATAGTGTTGACAGGAGAAGGGGGACTTAATTTTAATATCTGTTATTTTCTGCTTTATTTATTTGAATATATTTTTGTTCCTTTGAAATAGATAAGTATCGTAATTTTTATTGAATGTCTTATTAATTAAAGATGATGATAATTCATTTTTTATGGACATATTCAATAGTTTTTCTTCAATATTTTTACATATAAATAAGGAATATATTAAATGAAATTCTAGAAAAATGCTTCTTGGGGATTGAATTTTATTTAATCGTGAAGTAGGCAGAGATACTTTTTCTGCCACGTACGTTTTTCAGGGGTTTCATCTATTTTTCAAGGGCACGGTCTATGATGATTCAGAAATCAAGATGGAGCAGACAGATTTTGATAAGCCATCAATAAAGCAGTCTTGTCAATTTCGCCAATTTTGTGTTAAGCATCTCCTTTCAAAAAACTCTATTCCGGTACCAAAACTTCCTACTTATCTCAGTAGAAGGAGTCTTTCTGTGCTCTCACGAAAATTGAAGAAATGAACCATAGCTATATTCTTTGGGGGATCCTGCCTTAATGAATTCAAATTTTTAATTTTTTTCTAAAAAAGTGAGCTTGAAAAACATCATTCCTAATTCCTATAAGAGTTTTAGGAGTAAGGCGGCGCGAAAGGGGTATCGTCATCAATAATCAGTGATGCTCCGATAGGGGTGGGAAAAGGTAGATTTTTTGTTACGAAATGACTTAAGGATGGAGCTAGGAAGGGCAGAAGGTTTCGAGTTGCCCGCGCTTTAGCTGGAAGAGAGTTTATTTTATCATTTCTTTGTTTAGATAGAGGTACGGCGAAGCGAAATTTCCTATTTTTTCAGATCTTAGATTCGCCCTATTGCTTGCAAGATACTGTAAGCAGGCTATAGTCTTTGAAGTTATTAGTTTCTGGGGTTGTAGGAGTATGTGATTTTTTTGCTCCTCGTTTTTTATTGGGTTTGTAGCAGGAAGAGGAGAGGTGGCCGAGTGGTTGAAGGCGCACGCCTGGAACGCGTGTATACGGGAAACCGTATCGAGGGTTCGAATCCCTCTCTCTCCGCCACAAAGCATTCGCAAACCCGAGAAGAGGCCCCAGTGTGAGCCGTTTTTCTTTTTGCTTCAAAGGGATTTAGAGACGCCATCCGACTTTAGGAGACGGATCATTGGCTGGAATTTGCTCTCCGAACGGCCCCGTGTCTCGTTTCACCCGCTCTTCGCCCAAATCGAGACGGGTTTAAAACTCTTTGTCTTTTCAGACGCTTGCAGAAAATGGAGTGCGCCGCACTTGTTACCTCTCCGCTCACTCTGCTGACTTGGAATCAGCCGCTCATCATTTTCTTGATGCCGTCGATGAAACTCGCGTCATCCTGTCTGTTGCGCTCGTCCAATAGACGCTCCGCATCCGCTCCCGCGCGCGGAAGCGCAAGCGGTCTCCTCAACGGAGACTCGGCGGTCGGATATGTTCAGCTCTTCGATAGACAAACCTCATCAGGCTCTAACTATGTCACCCGATCGGTGCCAATGAACCCGCAAACAATCCGGTTTGGATTGTCGCTGTCTTTCAACATGCACATGATAACGAAATTTAGTTTGTCTCATCCTTTTCGGCATGCATCTTCTAAGACGATGACGCGAATATCTTGTTTCATGTGCTTTGGTTTGTTTGATTTATTTGATTATTCTTTCATTGATTTATATATCTAGAGGGGGAGGAAAGAATCCCTCTGTTCCTCTGTCCGTTTTAGCTTTTTGTTTATAGCGGACACTTTGTGGAGTGTGTGCCAATTTTTGCTTTGGTGCTTCTGATATCAGAAAGGTACAGTGATATGTTTCGCTCAAAAAAGCTTTTTGTGGTCCTTGCTGTCTTTATTTTTTCTTTAGGATTTGCTTTGTCCGTTCGTATTGCTTTTGGGGCCACGCCTACGATTTATGTTACCGTTGATGATGGTCCTCTTGGTGGTGTTGATAATCTGCTTTCTGTGCTTGAGCAGGAGAATGTGCGTGCCACTTTTTTCATGGTTGGGGAACATATTCTATCGAATAATGCTCATAAAGCAGCCTTTATGCGGGCTAAAAATAGTCCCTATGTCCTTTTAGCTAATCACAGTTATTCCCATGCGCACTCTCACTACCAGCATTTTTACTCAAGTGATGATGGTGTTTTGAGAGACATGGAGAAAAATAACAGGATCATTGGTCTCTCAAAAGCTCCTTTTTATGCGAGGCTTCCGGGTCGGGATGTTTTTCGGATTCCGGAATTAAAAACTGAAGATCCTTTCGTCACGATGCGTGAGGATGAAAAAGAGCGGATTGATTTTGATGAATTATTTCAAAATGGATTCTTTCTTTATGGTTGGGACTTGGAATGGGCACATGAGACGAGTGGTTGGCCTATTCAGTCTGTTGAGCATTTGATGGAGCAGATCAGATCGGCTTTTAATAATAGCAAGACTGAAATTCCGGGTCACCTTGTTCTTCTCATGCATGACCAGATGTTTCTTAATCACCTGAACGGGAGAGAGAATTTCAGCAATTTCATCAGGGCATTGAAGCAGGAAGGTTACAATATTGAAACGATTGACAATTATCCAGGTAATTTTTGATCTTTCCTTCTACGCTGGATTACTATTGACCTACCCCATGACTTTGTATCGGGGTAGGTCTTTTTTACATTTGATAATTTTTTATATGATTTTTTCTTTTTCTCTGGGAAGTTGGCTTTTGGCGTGAATATTGTTCTGTGGTGACGGAATTGTTTTCTACTTCCTCTTTGACGGTGCCTATTTTCTCACGAGATATAACGGACGTGATATCTGCTTCAGTTTATATGCGTAAGTCTTTTTTCATAAATTCCTATTTTTCAGAAGTCCGGGGTTCATTTTTCAGAGTGGCGTTAATGTCCTTGTAAAGCTGTTCCAATTTATCCTGGGCTTTTTTATTTCCGGCTTCTGCAGATTTTTTCCACCACTTGATGGTGTCTTCATAATCCTGTTTGACGCCTTCTCCTGCGTAGTAGGCATATCCTAAACTATACTGAGCGAGTTTATTTCCGTTTTCTGCGGCCATTGTCCACCATTTAACAGCGCTTTCATAACTTTGCCTTACACCATCCCCTATATAATAGGCATATCCTAAATTATACTGTGCAAGATGATTTCCGTTTTCTGCGGCTTTTTTCCACCATCTGACGGCTTCCGTTTGATTTTTTTGTATATCTAGTCCACTGTGATACATGTGTCCTAGATTATACTGAGCGAATTTATTTCCCGCTTCTGCGGCTTTTGTCCACCATCTGATGGCTTCTTTTTGATTTTTTTGTATACCCAATCCACTGTGGTACAGGTGTCCTAGATTATACTGTGCAAGCTGATTTCCATTTTCTGCGGCCATTACCCACCATTTAACGGCACTTTCATAACTTTGCTTGACACCATCTCCTATATAATAGGCATTTCCCAGATTATACTGTGCGAGCTGGTTCCCGCTTTCTGCAGATTTTGTCCACCATCTAATGGCTTCCGTTTGATTTTTTTGTATACCATGTCCACTATGATACAGATGTCCTAGGTTATACTGTGCGGATTTGTTTCCTGTTTCTGCAGCTTGTTTCCAAAATTTGGCAGCTTTATTTTGATTTTTTGGAATGCCCTGACCGCTGTGGTACAGGTGTCCCAGATTATACTGTGCGAGCTGATTTCCGTTTTCTGCAGCCATTTTCCACCATTTGATGGCCTCTTCATAATTCTGTTTAATTTCATAGCCTGTGTAGTAGAGGTAACCTAAATTATACTGTGCGAGCTGATTTCCGTTTTTTGCGGCTATTTCCCACCATTTGATGGTATTTTCGTAATTTTTTTCAGTTCCATCGCCTGTGTAGTAGAGGTAACCTAAATTATACTGTGCAAGTTTATTTCCGTTTTCTGCAGCTATTTTCCACCATTTGATGGTGTTTTTGTAATTTTTTTCAGTTCCATTGCCTGTGTAGTAGAGATGCCCCAGACTGTACTGTGCGAGTTGATTTCCGTTTTCTGCAGCTATTTTCCACCATTTGAAAGCGTTTTCATAATTCTGTTCAATGCCATTTCCTTTATAATAGGCATGTCCCAGATTATATTGCGCAAGATGGTCCCCTTTTTCTGCATCTTGCTTCCAGTGTTTCACATTATTGCCATAATTATCCCGGGAAGGGCTGTTCTTCTTTTTGTCCTGTAGGGGGCTATAAGACAGGGAGTCTCTGAAAAGTTTTTCTATATCGTTTTCTGGAAACTCTTTCAGTGTCATTTCCGGAGTGCCTATTTTTTTTGGGAGGGTGGCTGTCGCCTCTGCGAACTTGTTTTGTAATGTGATTAAAATAGCTGAGAAGGAAAAGAAAAATACGATTATGAGTCTGATTTTGAGCATAGATTACACCTGAAATAAATTATTATACGAAAATATATGAAATGAACGGGGCATCCTTACAGGATCAGGAATGTTGGTCAATTCCAAAAAAACCAACTGCCACGATTTTCCCGACGGGCAATTTTCCGGCTATCTATTTCATACATACTCTATTTTACATTTTTTGCCTCATGCGAACAGTCTCTTCAGAATTGTTTTTCTTCGAGGAGGGGGCTGCGTTCATGCTGATGGAGCGGGACGGCATGATGATTTTCTGACGGTAATTATTGACTTTAAACAGGTCTTTTCGGTGTGGTTTTTGAGATGTTTTGTCATTTTTTATCATTCCATGTCCGGTATGAGCCGGGAGAATCACTTTAGTCTCCAGCCATTCACGGCTGTCTTTTTCTCCGGAGGGCAGTAAGAGCGTTTAGTTGCAAAAGATCTGTCAGTCCGGGAAGGTTTTCAGGCTGCACGGTGCGGTGTCGTTCGGGAGCGTCTGGATGTCGTTTTTCTGATTTTTTGACCTTCCTTGAGCAGTGTCTTTGATATTGGATTTTGTAAGAGTTAAGGCGCCGTCTTTCTTTTTTTGGACAATTCCTTTTTGCACTTCCTTCACCTGAAATAGGCGAAGGGAGCTGTCGCTATCCATATTTACTTCCTGTAAAACGACACTGTTATCTGCTTGCTGCTTTGTGAGGAATTTGTCTCCTCTATCAGAAATGAGCATGGCGTTACACAAATGATCATTACTTAAATGCTGTTTTCTTCACAATTTTATTTACTGATTATTTGAGAGAATTTTCTCAAAAATATATTTATTAATTCCATTTCAGTTTTGCTGATTACAGATTATTTTCTATTATTAATTTTTTATTAAAGTATATTTATATCATAATTAACTTATTGTTGAATATTATTCATTATTAGATTATTTCATCTTGTTAGTTTTATAAAAAACAAAGGATATTTATTATGAAGTCAAAAAGAATTACATTTTTATTTTTTATGTCTTCGTTTTGTACGCTTCCTGTAAATTCATTTGCAAATGATTACTTTGTCGTTACTGCTAAAACTGATTTAAACGGTGGTGCGTCAAATGTTCTTGATGGGGGGGATACTTTAAAAATTGAAAGAAATGGTGAAATTATCGTGCAAACTGGATCTGCCATTTTTGTTAACGGAGCAGAGAACAAAATTGAAATTGAAGGTCAAGTGAAAGGTCCTGATACAATCGTCAATCTTGGAACAAAGACTATCATTATGAATCGAGGCACGATCAGAGGACAAAATATAGCGATCAGTAATAACGGCGCGCAGGCAAGAATTATCAATGAAGGTTTCATTTTACCTTATTCAAATTTAGCTGGACTTAGTTTCGGCATTCAAAGCCTGAATCTATCAATCAACACGGAGATCATCAATTCAGGTTCCATTGAATCTGTTGATTCGGCAATAAAGGTTAATGGGACCGCGAATGTCAGCAACAGTGGTTTTTTGCAGAGTGATTTCCTGGGAATTTATGTTTTTAATGGTCGTGGTTCCACTATCCTTAATTCTGGTTCTATAGAGGGACCCCACTTCGGGATTTTTACTTCCACA
Source organism: Alphaproteobacteria bacterium (assembly GCA_028599125.1). Taxonomy (GTDB): domain Bacteria; phylum Pseudomonadota; class Alphaproteobacteria; order Rhizobiales; family NORP267; genus JAQRMX01. The sequence continues at coordinate 8,939 of JAQRMX010000057.1, forward strand.
GACAGCGTAACGGTCATTAATTCGGGGACAATCAAAACTTCAAAAACAAAATATGGGTCAAAAACAAAATATGGGAGAGATAAGAGGTCTATTACGGGCATTTATGTTTCTAAATCCGGGGGAAATATTACGAATTCCGGAACGATCATCTCTCATGAAATGGGAATTTATTCGTTAGAAGGGGGAAATATTACGAATTCCGGAACGATCATCTCTCATGAAACGGGAATTCATTCGTTAGAAGGGGGAACATTCAGGAATACAGGTTCCATTGAATCTGTTGATTCGGCAATAAAGGTTAATGGGACCGCGAATATCAGCAACAGTGGTTTTTTGCAGAGTGATTTCTTGGGAATTTATGTTTTGAATGGTCCTGGTTCCACTATCATTAATTCTGGTTCTATAGAGGAAGCTCACTTCGGGATTCTTGCTCCCTCAGACAGCGTAAAGGTCATTAATTCCGGGACAATCAAAACCTCAAAAACAAAATATGAGAGCGATGTGAGACCTCTTACGGGCATTCATGTTTCTAACCCCGGGGGAGATATTACGAATTCTGGAACGATCATCTCTCATGGAATAGGGATTTATTCTGGAGAAGGAGGTACGCTCAGGAATACAGGTTCCATTGAATCTGTTGATTCGGCAATAAAGGTTAATGGGACCGCGAATATCAGCAACAGTGGTTTTTTGCAGAGTGATTTCTTGGGAATTTATGTTTTGAATGGTCC
>JAQRMX010000058.1 GCA_028599125.1 Alphaproteobacteria bacterium
ACCCCTTTGCGGCCGCAACAGACTCCCTGGCAGGATCATCATCCCCGGCCAAGACTTCCGCGCCACCACACCTGAGCGCAAAACATGCTGAAAGTCCGGACAAACCAAGTCCAAAGACAGCCACTTTCTTACCATAAAAACCTGCAACCGGAATCATACCATGCCTAGTGCAATTTCAAAGAAGACAAGCCAATAATCGCCAATATTACCGAAATAATCCAGAAACGGACCACAATAGCAGACTCAGACAATCCCTTCTGCTCAAAATGATGATGCAAAGGCGCCATCCTGAATACACGCTTCCCCGTGAGTTTGAAACAGGCAACCTGAATGATAACTGACAGTGTCTCTAAAACAAAAATACCACCAATAATAGCAAAAACCAGCTCGTGTTTAAGAATAACGGCAAGAGTCCCCAGAAGCCCACCTAAACCAAGAGAACCGGTATCGCCCATAAAAATCTGCGCAGGAAGAGCATTAAACCATAAAAAACCAAGACCTGCACCCAGCAAAGCGCCGCATATAACAGATAACTCCCCGGCACCGGGAATGTGCAGGATGCCCAAATAATCTGAAAATAGTGAATGACCGACAAAATAGGCAATCAAACCTAAAGACGTGCCTGCAATGATTACAGGTACAATCGCAAGGCCATCCAGACCATCCGTCAAATTAACACCATTACCTGATCCAACAATTACACACATAGCAAAAAAAGGAAATAAAAAGCCAAGGTTAAGCATCATTCCATCAAAAAATGGAATTGCAATCGATAAATTCAGCGATTCAGGGGAAAAGAAAATCAGAACTTGGATAACAATTAGCGCCAATAGCACTTCCAAAGCAAGCTTGACCTTGCCCGGCAGACCAACGCTTGCACATTTTATAACTTTTACATAATCGTCATAAAAACCGATAATCGCGTATCCTGTCGCAATGAACAAAACAGACAAAATATAAGGATTTCTCAGGTCCGCCCATAATAATACAGCAATATGTATACCAGATAAAATGAGAAGACCGCCCATGGTTGGAGTTCCCTGCTTCGCGATAATATGGCTCTGGGGCCCATCAGAACGGATCGGTTGCCCTGCCCCCTGATATGATCGCAAAAGCCGGATGCCCGCCGGGCCCGATAAAAGCATAAAAGAAAAAGCAGTAAAAAAAGAACCCACAGATCGAAACGTAACATATTGAAATAAGAATAAAAACTGAGACTCACTGCTATCGATTCCGCTCGCCAGCAAATAAAACATCTTTCCTCCGGCTTAATCAAAAAAAGGCCTACACTCAAATCACACACATAAAAAGGAAAACAATAAGACGACAGCACGCCAAATCAATAATGAGCAGACACGCAACTCCAATGAAAGTAAAATAAAAATTGAATAAAAGACGAAAAGAAACAAAGCAGAATGAAGGCTCCGGACAAAGCAATCTTTAAAAAAGAGTGGCGAGATCAAAAATAAAGACCGAATAAAGTTAGCGAATATTCCCTTAACCCAAGCCCGCTAAAGTTCCGGATAAATGGCAACGCGTGTCTTCAATAGCCCAGCCTATAGCTTCATGATCAGAAAATGGAATGATTCCATTTCTCACAATCTGTCCTGTCTCATGCCCCTTCCCTGCAACGACAAGGACATCTCCGGAGCGTAACAATTTCACCCCGGCAGCAATCGCCGTACGTCTGTCTCCAATTTCAATCGCATTAGGAACTTCAGCTAGAATCGCAGCACGTATAGCTGCCGGATCTTCATTCCGTGGATTATCATCAGTAACAATGACAATATCAGCGTGCTCTCCTGCAATCTGGCCCATCTCGGGCCGCTTCTCCTGATCTCGGTCTCCACCAGCCCCGAAAATAACAACCAAACGTCTCCTCGCGTGAGGACGAAGTACCTCAAGAACTGTTTTCAGGCCGTCAGGTGTATGTGCGTAATCAACAAAAACTGAAGCACCATGAGGAGTCTCTCCGACCATTTCCAGCCGACCGACAACTCCTTCTAGATATTCCATCGCTGAAAGTACCTGATCAATCCCCATCCCGCATGCAACAGCAAGCCCCGCAGCAACAAGCGCATTTGAAACTTGAAACTCACCAACCAAAGGTAAATTCACATGATGCTCACGTCCATCGCAATCACGTATATCGAAACTCTGAACAAGACCTGTACGTTCCTCCTTCCTTGAAATCTTCAAATCCGAACCTGAATGACCAACCGTCATCATACGGACCCCACGACGTCTGGAGGCATTAATAAAAAGTTCAGCATGAACCGCATCGGCATTTATAACCGCCACCCCGTTCTGATTAAGCAGATCTGTAAACAAATAAATCTTCTGTTTCAGGTAGTCATCAAAAGAACCATGATAATCAAGATGATCCCGACCCATATTCGTAAAAGCAGCCGCTGTCACACGGACGCCATCCATACGGTTTTGATGCAATCCCTGACTTGATGCCTCCATCGCCAAATGCGTGATCCCTCCACGCACAAGATCTGAAAAACGACTGTGCAATTCAACTGGCTCAGGGGTCGTATGCTGTAATGGTACCGTACCATTTGGTGTCACCAAGCCGACTGTCCCCATACTTGCTCCGGTAATTCCTGACAAACACCATATCTGCTGCAAAAATGAAGCTACAGAGGTCTTCCCGTTCGTTCCGGTTACAGCAGCAATAACTTGAGGTTGTGTAACGTAAAAATTTGAGGCCATAAACGCAAAGGAACGTCGCGGATTTGGACTGGGAATAATCGGTACGCCCAATCCGGAAGGCAGAGGATTTTGTGCATCAGAAAGAACAGCCACAGCACCGCGGCGGCACGCATCCGCAATAAAACGACTTCCATCCAGCCTGCAACCAGAAAGAGCAGCAAACAAGAAACCTTCCTTCACATCTCGGCTGTCGCTGCTAAGCCCTTTGACATCAATGCCGCGCCACAGAGGCTTTATCAACAAATCCTCGCTAATCAGTTTACCCAGTAACATCTGGCCTCATCTTCATTTCCCACATTCATTAGAAAGAAATCACAACAGATTCAGGTACACGGCTTTCAGGCGGTTCATCTCGTGGCATTAGGGACAGCATAGGCGCAACGCGTCGTATGATGCGGCCCGCAAGCGGAGCAGCATTCCAACCTGCTGTTATATATCCGCGGGTCTCCTCTAAGGCCTGAGGCTCATCTAGCATGGTGAGGATGACGTAAGCCGGGTCATCCATGGGAAAGACCCCGATAAAACTGGTCCTTAATTTCCCTTCCACATAAACCGCATTAATGTTCTTTTCGGCACTACCAGTTTTCCCACCAACCAAATAACCGGAAACCTCTGCCTTTCTTGCTGTTCCTTCCCGCACATTAAGACGTAAAAGATAACGGATCATCTCACTCGTCTCCGGCGCAACAACCTGAACACCAAGACCAGACGATAAAGCAGAATTACGCTTGAGGAAGGTCGGAGGGATCAAACGTCCTCCATTAACCAACGCAGCCACCGCACTTACCATCTGCAAAGGCGTAACCGAAAGACCGTGACCAAATGAAATCGTCATGGTTGACAAATCCGTCCAGCGGCGAGGTATCAGCGGCTTCTCACTTTCTGGAAGTTCTGTAACAAGTTTATCAAGAAGACCTAGGCGACTTAGAAAGTCTCTGTGCCGTTCCACGCCAACCTCAAGAGCCATACGCGCCGCACCGATATTTGATGAATGGAGAAACACTTCTGGAAAAGAAAGAATACGGCGCTGTGGATGAAAATCCGTGATCTGAAAGGAAGAAACGCGGATTGGTTCGCGCGCATCATAACGTGACTCCCAATCAGCAACACCAAAATCAAACGCCATAGCTGCAGTGAAAATCTTGAATGTCGATCCCATTTCAAAAACACCTCCAGAAATCCGATTAAACCGATCAGACTGAAAGGCTTGAGACGCATTGTTAGGATCAAAATCAGGCAAAGAACTCATAGCCAGAATCTCACCCGTGCGTACATCAAGGATAATACCTGCAGCTGCCTTAGCCCCGTAAAGGTTCAACGCAAGAACAAGTTCATCACGAAGAGAATGTTGCACACGCAAATCAAGCGCGAGCTTCACAGAAACAAGCTTACTCTTATGAGAGACACCGAAACTTCGTAACGCTCTTCCGCCCTGCTCATCAATATGTTTCTCAATCCCAGAAAGACCATCATGATCAACGCCAACAACACCTAAAATATGTGAAGCAGTACTACCTGCAGGGTAAACACGCCGATTCTCAGAAAGAAAACCAAGACCAGGTATACCCAGTGCGTGAATCCGGGCCTTCTGTACAGGGGCCAATTCACGCTTGATAAAAACAAATGCACGGCCACTCGAAAGATCACGATGTAACACTACTTCATCAAGAGTGGGCATAAGCTGCAACAAATGGTCGGCAACGCCCTCCGGATCCAGCATTTGCCTCGGATTAGCAAACAAAGAAAATGTCTGTATGTCGGTAGCTAAAATAGCGCCGTTGCGATCAATAATATCAGGACGTGAGGCAAAGAGTGCATCATGTATACCGGCGACCTTATTTTCAAAATTGTTCGGCATATTCACAAGAGAAATCAAACGGAAGCCAACCACTGCATAGCAAAGGACAAACACGCTCATAATCACGAAAAGACGCCCTTTGCCCGCAACGGCAGCACGTCCCTTATTCAACGATTCCTCACCCAAGCCCAAACTACCCTGATACCTACTGGAGGCTGATTTGCTTTTTCTTCTCATTCCAATACCCTAAAACCCTATTTATACCCTCATAAAAACCATCCGATCTTTCTTACAATAGCTCTGCAACCCAATCAGAAGCTCAAAGAGCTAACTCACTCCACATGCCACTCCACAACGCAATAAATCCATCAACATAACAAAAGCTAAAACTCATTAAGATCTTTCAATGCAATGATCTGGTGCGCATCAAGAAGCCTGAGATCAAGATAGCGACCGGCCAAATCCTGCAACCGACGAGGTTGATCAAGGTGGCTCCATTCAGCCTTGAGAACATTGATCATTTCTTGTTCTTTACGGATATCCTCACGCAAAGTCACAAGCAGAGCCGCATCTCTCCGCGCTTCGCTCTTGATGTGGTAAAGAAAAAAAGAAGAAAAAATAATCGTCAGAACAGCAAAACAATTCATAACCCGAAACATGCCCTTCACTCCTCTTCATAGACAGAAAATGGCAATAGCTGGAATAGATCTTGACCGGGAAGAGATAATCCGGTTGCAGGCTCCACAGCAGTACGGGTACACGTACGCAGACGGGCAGACCGCGAACGCGGATTTGAAGTAATTTCCTCTTCACTCGGCATCACAGGACGCAAGACATCCATAAACGTCACAGGACGCTGAGTTTTCAATTCAGGCTTATGACGGGATCCACCGCTCACTTTTCCCGAAGATAATGCAAAAAATTGCTTTACAATGCGATCTTCCAGAGAATGAAACGTCAAAAGAACCAAAACGCCACCTTCCGCAAGTAAAATCTCAGCGGCAAGAAGGCCTTTGCTCAGCTCCTGTAATTCACAATTCACATAGGCACGCAATGCCTGAAAAGTCTTCGTCGCAGGATGTTTGCGATTCCGGCTACCTCCTCCGACAGCGCGTGCAACAATGTCCGCCAACTCAAGGGTACCGGTAATCCTGCTCTTAGAACGTGCTACGACAACAGCACGCGCAATAGCGCGGGAACGCCTCTCTTCCCCTAAAATAAAAATAATCGTCGCAAGATCCTGCTCACTTGCATGATTGACAAGATCAGCAGCACCGGGACCAGAACACCCCATCCGCATATCAAGGGGACCGTCACGTAAAAAAGAAAACCCCCGTCTCGCATCATCAAGCTGCATGGAAGAAACGCCTATATCCAAGACAATTCCATCTACTTTTCCAAAGCCATGAACAGCTGCATGATCAATCATATCAGAATAGCAACCCTTAATGAGGAAAAGCCGATCCGGAAACGCTTCTGTCAGAGCCATACCGCCTTCAATCGCCTCAGGATCGCGATCAATTGCAATTACACAGCATGATGAAGAATTCAGAAGGCTGCGCGTATAGCCACCAGCACCAAAAGTGCCATCTAGATAAACGCCCCCATCACGGGGAGACAGTAAAGCTATCGCCTCACGAAGCATCACAGGAACATGAGACTTCGAATGATCCTCCGAAAAACCAAAAAATCTGTGAGGGGCAGATATCACTACGAAGATCCTTTATCAAGGAGAAGAGCCGTTCCAGAACGACTCAAAGCTTTCTTCATTTCACGAAGAAGAGCACGACCTGTATTCAGTTGAGCCTCAAAACGCGATGGCTCCCAAATCTGGAATTTTTCTCCCAAACCAACAAAAGTTACCTGATCAGTAATGCCTGTATGTGTTTTCAGGCGATCAGAAAGAATAATTCGCCCGTCATTATCAATCTTGAGGGTCTCACTGACGCCAAACAAGGCGATTGATAAATGATCACGTTCATTAGAATATGGATTCAAAGTCTCAAGAAGTGTCTGAGCCTGACAGATCAACCCCTCTCCACCAGCGTCAAGCGCCTCATTATTAAGTGAAGGGTAACAAAAAATTTTCCCGAATCCATCTCGTGCCAGAACAGAACGAAACGGGGACGGAACTGAAACCCGTCCCTTCGCATCCAGCTTGTTTGTAAATGTGGATACAAAGCGGTCCATACTTGCCTCAAAATGCACATGCCCAAACGATCAGAAGCTTGGCCATTCAGCGCGCTTACACTCCCCACTCCGAAGAAAGCTCCAGAGTGCTAAAATGAAAGGCGGACACAAGCCGAAGCTTAGGATACGCGGGATAGCATGGGATAACATGGACTTATATGGGGGTCAATGGAATTCACCCATCAGAAAAAGTAAAACAACAGACCCTGAACAAAGAATTGCTCCTTTTCCGGAATGAAAAAAGCTAATAAAATAAAGAAAAAATAACACTCCCAGGAACGTCTCGGAAGAAAGGTTACCCCTTCTCCGGAAAGGCTAGGAAAAAGAAAAAAATGCCAGATGGTCTGTAAGCCGGGTTCTGTATACAGATTATCTCTGAATGATGGCCATCCATCTAGGATTGGCGTTACCGCCAACCTCATGCGACCAACCCGGACGGCAGCCTAAAGACCGGCCTAGCACTCACGCGCCGCGCCATCCCTATTCGGTCTTGCTCCCGGTGGGGCTTGCCATGCCGCCCTTGTTACCAAGAGCGCGGTGCGCTCTTACCGCACCCTTTCACCCTTACCCATTCCAAAAAACAGAACAGGCGGTTTGCTTTCTGTGGCGCTATCCCTGAGGTCACCCCCGCCGGGCATTACCCGGCACCGTGTCTTCATGGAGCCCGGACTTTCCTCCAGCAGGAAAACTACCCTCTTTCAAAAATAAAAAAAGGGGATCCGACCGGCAGCCATCCGACCAACTGGCATAGAGGACATAGCTTTCCTGTCCGAAAACGTCAAGGAAAGAATAGAAAAGCTTCCTGCCATTATCTTCGATATCCTCCTATGAAAACAGCACGACCCAACCTCAAAAAGCACGCAAAGCACTTCATCAATCTTACAAACATAACCGGACAGAAGCATCATTCTCTCTTCCGCTTATCTTTCACAAAAATAACGAAAAAATAAAGTGCTAGGCTGAACTCACTTCAGAAGTGTACACGCATTCTGACGCTCTCTCACAAACTCAGGAGCCAAAGCCGCCAGTAGGGCACGTGTCCCACAATCAGCCCAGCCATTTATCAAAGCAGGACGAAAATGGCGCTGGAATGCAGAAATAACTAACCCGGTCTGACAGTCAAAATAGCCCGTCACACGAACCTCATAGCCGATAAGAGCCAATTGCTCCTGAACCTCCTCAACCAAAGGACCACGCGAGCCGAGACACATCCGCAATTCATCCCGAATGGGCGTAGAATTAACCCATATGCCAATTCCTCGGCATGCCAGCCATTCCCAGTCAAATTTCTCACCGGGATCAATCTTACGCGCAGGAGATATATCAGAATGTCCTACAATACGTGAACAGGAAATCTGGTAACGGCCAATAATATCAAGACATAACGCTTTCAACGATTCCATTTGCTCAATAGGAAAAGCCGGATAGCCGGAACGATGGCCAATATTGACGATTTCGATACCTATTGAAAGAAAATTCACATTGCGATCACCTGCCCAAAAAGACAAACCTGCATGCCAGGCACGGTCGGACTCACGCACAAGTTGTATAATGCGCCCGTCCATGTCAATAATATAGTGACTGCTTACTTTCGCAACAGAACATCTCAATCTCCTGATAGCATCGTCAGCTGATTCCATGCCCGTGTAATGAAAGACAATCATATCCGGCACAATTCCTTCCCCCCGTATATCAAAATTCGGAGAAGGAAGAACTGTATCCACTAACTTGGAATCAGCACACCAATTCACTCTTTCCCCCCTTATGAACAAATTCTTCCGAAAGATAAAAAAGAACAAAGGAAAATAAAAACAAGCCGCATTTCGTGGAGCAGATATATCACTTGATACAAACAAAAAATCGGGAGAACGAATCCAATAGAATTTGTCAAGTAAAGAGAAAAACAGAACCGCATGGCAGAAACAAGAAAATCCTTCATAAAAGCAAAACCAAACATACCCTCATACCGTATAATCGGGAGTTTTATAGAAAAAATCCTCCGTACAGATCATTACAGCCTTTTCTCGATCTCATATAGAAAACACGGACAGACAAACAGAAAGGATTACAGAAATCAGAAAATAAAAGAAATAAACATCCCTGCTTCGGAGAAGAGAAAATAAAAGTTAACGAATAAGGAAGATTTTTCATTCCTATTGGATCAGTAAAATGGAATCGCTCTCTGGACAGGAAGGATGAGAAAGACACTCATGATCACCGAATAACTGGTGAACGTCTGCTCATTACCAATAAGTGAGTTAAAATGAATATAAAGTCCAAAATCAAGACAAGTGAAGCACCGCATCACGTCCTGACCCTCGCATGTGCTGTAGCGGCGTTGGTGGTTGGCTCCATTTTGATGCTACATATGGTCCTTAGCCAGATTCTTTAGACTGGAACGATCTTTTTAGACGGTACAATGATAGAAAAATTGTTATGATCCATTAGGATCCAGCTACGAATGAATCGATCAGACCATAACCCCCTTCAAATTCCCAAATAGCGTTCCTGTATCTCAGGTACCGCGTGCAGCATCTCCTGGGTCCCATGCCATACCACAGCGCCTTTTTCGATGATATAAAAACGGTCTGCAATACGGGAAAGCTCCCCGGCATGCTTATCAACGACGAGAACCGAAATTCCCGCTGCTTTCAGCCGCCTTAAACAGGCCCATATCTCCTCGCAAACAAGAGGACTCAGACCTTCTGTTGCCTCGTCAAGAAGAAGCAGGGAGGGATTAGTCATCAAGGCCCGACCGATGGACAACATCTGCTGCTCTCCGCCGGACAAAAGACTTCCCATCACTGCAGACCGTACGCACAAAGATGGAAATAAATTATATATGCGTTCCAAAACCCAAGGCGACGAACGACAATGACAGTTACTGACTGCAACAAGAAGATTTTCCTCCACGGTTAGATGAGAAAATATTCTTTGTCCCTCCGGAACAAGACCAAGGCCGCAGCGGGCAATTTCATAGACAGGAAAATGAGTAAGAAAAACACCGCCAAACATGACAGAACCCGTTCGCACTCTTACCAAGCCCATAATTGAATTGATGAGCGTGGTTTTTCCCATTCCGTTACGCCCCAGGACCCCAACAATTTCACCTCCATCGCTCACCTTCAGGCTCATGCCAAATAAAACTTGAATACTGCCGTAGTAAGTACTGATTTTATGGACTTCAAGCATCAAACGAAGCCTCACCCAGATACAGATCTTTAACAAGTCTGTTCGACAGGACTTCGCCGGGGCTCCCGGTAGCGATTAGCTGGCCACGGACAAGAACGGAGACCTGGTCAGCAAGCGCAAAGACCGCCCTCATATCATGTTCTACCAATAAAACCGCACGCCCGGCACTTAAGAACCTGAGCAATCCAAGCAAATCTGAAGATTCTCCACATCCTACACCGGAAAATGGCTCATCCAGCAAGAGGAGAGCTGGATCTCCAACCAGCGCCATTGCAATATCAAGCTGACGGCGTTCCCCATATGACAAAATCCCTGCCTTTATTCTCTTTCGACCCGACAGACAAACCATTGATAAAAGACTCTCTGCCTCTTGAATCAAATTCCTGTCATCAAAAACATTCTTCCAGAAAAGAAAGGAATGGCTGGAATGAGCCTGAACCGCCAGCATCAGGTTTTCTAAAACGCTAAGATCAGAAAAGACTGATGTCATTTGAAAAGAACGGGATAACCCCAGCCTAGCACGCTCATAAGTCAAAAGATTAGTCACATCCTTACCTTGCAGGATCACTTGACCTTGATCGGGTCGAAGACTTCCGCAAATCTGTGACAAAAGTGTGCTTTTCCCCGCGCCATTGGGACCAATAAGTGCATGAATCTCATTATTATTCACATCAAAAGAGACGTCATGAGTAACTGACACACCTCCAAAAGTTTTATGAAGCCCAAGGCATGATAAAATAGGAAAATCTGTCATGAAATAAAACGATTCCTGAAGAAAAAACGAGAGAGACCTCCACGCAGAAAAAAAACAGAAAAGAATAAAAACGAACCAAAAATAAGATGCCAATGAACCCAGAGAGAGGATAAAATATGCTCTCCGAGAAGAAAGGCCATTGTACCTAAAATCGGACCAAACAAATTAGCGGTTCCACCTAAAACAACCATCAAAACCAGATCAACAGAACGTATCCAATTCATCATATCAGGATTAATAAAATAGCTA
>JAQRMX010000059.1 GCA_028599125.1 Alphaproteobacteria bacterium
GCTTCGTGAGCCCCCTTTGACGCACCAGATGGTACTGAAGCACGCCCCCATGCACCACCCTCCAACACAACATCAACTTCAACCGTCGGGTTCCCACGGGAATCAAGAATTTCCCGCGCAATAATATTCCTAATAGCAACCATTAATTCTCCGTATGAGTAAAAAACAGATAAGTCCTTTAGAGCCCCACAACAGGAAGAAAATTTAAAGATTTCAAACTAACCTGCTCTGTTCTACAGCACCAGCGATAAAAGAAACAAACAAAGGATGAGGATCAAACGGCTTTGATTTGAGTTCGGGATGATATTGTACACCAATAAACCAGGGATGATCTTTCAGTTCAATAACTTCCGGTAATAAAGAATCTGGCGACAAACCTGAAAAAACAAGGCCTGCTTTCTCAAGTCGATCACGATAATGAAGATTTACCTCATAACGGTGGCGATGACGCTCGAAAATGCGATTACAACCATAAATATTCTCAATCTTGCTTCCAGCCTTCAAGTACGCCTCATAAGAACCAAGACGCATACTACCGCCCAGGTCAGTAGATTTGGACCGGTGCGCCCGCTCATCATCATCAGTCCACTCTGTCATCAGAGAAATAACCGGTTCCTGTACATGCCTGAATTCTGTTGAACCGGCTCCCGTAATTCCTGCTACATTCCGGGAAATTTCTATGACGGCCATTTGCATACCAAAACAAATCCCCAAATACGGGATCTTGTAGGTACGGGCAATTTTTACAGCAGCGATTTTACCTTCCGTACCACGCTCACCAAATCCTCCTGGAACAAGAATAGCATGTACATTCCCCAGGAAAAAATCTAAATCCTTTTTTTCAAAAATTTCTGATTCAACCCATTCCAGACAAACACGCACCCTGTTCGCAATGCCAGCATGTACCAAAGCTTCCCGAAGCGATTTATAAGCATCAGGCAGACTGGTATATTTCCCCACGACAAGGATACGGACCTCCCCCTCTGGATTATGCACACGATGCGAGATTGTGTGCCAGGTCTTCAAATCAGGCTCCGGAGCATTGGTTATACCAAAGGCTGAAAGGACCTCCGAATCAAGCCGCTCCTTGTGATAAACGATGGGGGCATCATAGATACTCTTTACATCAAGAGCTTGTACAACCGCCGGTTCGCGCACATTACAAAACAGCGCAATCTTGCGTCGTTCATTTTCGGGAATGGGACGATCACAGCGACACAGGAGAATATCCGGCTGAATTCCGATAGAAAGAAGCTCTTTTACGGAATGCTGCGTTGGCTTCGTTTTCAATTCTCCAGCAGCAGCAACAAAAGGAAGCAATGTCAAATGGATATAAACTGCCTGTCCTCGGGGCAACTCATTTCCGAGCTGACGGATAGCTTCAAAAAAAGGCAGGCCTTCAATATCTCCTACCGTCCCCCCGATTTCGCAAAAAACAAAATCAACCCCTTCATTTTCTGCAGTGATAGATTCTTTAATAGCATCCGTTAAATGCGGAATAACCTGTACCGTTACACCAAGATACTCGCCTCTCCGTTCTTTTGAAAGAAGATCTAGATAAAGGCGACCAGCTGTAATATTATCCATCCGACTACTCGGACATCCAGTAAAGCGCTCATAATGACCAAGATCAAGGTCCGTTTCCGCTCCGTCAGCGGTCACAAAAACCTCACCATGCTGGTACGGGTTCATCGTCCCCGGATCAACATTGAGGTAAGGGTCAAGCTTCCTCAAACGAACCGAATAACCGCGAGCCTGGAGCAATGCAGCCAGCGCTGCTGAAGCAAGGCCCTTACCAAGGGACGAGACTACGCCACCGGTGATAAAGATATAGCGCGCCATGATACTATCACAAAGCAGGCTAAAGAAACCCAAATTAAGCCTGATACCAAAGAAAACATAAAAAAAGACGCGTTATACATTCAGATCACATTCCATTCTGCAGATAAACTGAGATCAAGAAACCCGCCCCAAATAACGGGAAGATAATTTAAGGACCTGACGATGGATCGGCAGCATCCACACGAGGAGAAGGCGGTTTCGGACCGGACAGCTCACCCTCCCGCGAAGATGAAGGGAAAGGACCTAAAAGAGGTAGAATCCCTTTGCCGGGAACTATCTCCTCCTGCTTTCCCTGCTCCTCAGAAACACGGTCAATAAATGAAATGGAGTGCACTTCACGCTGAGCCAAAAGGGCAAGGAGAATAGAGGTCGTGAAAAAAACAACAGACAAGATCATTGTGATACGGGTCAACATATCGCCTGCCCCGCGGCGCCCCAGAAACGCCTTTCCGCTTCCTCCGACACCAAGCGCACCCCCTTCGGAACGCTGTAACAACACGGTAACAACCAGGGAAATAACAACGATAATATGAAAGACAACAAGAATAACCATAATCTCCGGAACCCTTACCCCCTTTTGCTTGCCGCTCTCTCCAGAGCACTACCCTTTCCTCTTCGGGAACACTCTCCCTTTTTACACTAGAAGTACTCTCTCTGTTAGACTCCAGAGCAGATAGCTCACAATACAAACAAACCCGAAACCTGAGACAAAATAGACCCTTCCCTTGTACACGATGTAACAGAGAACTTCTACCCCCTCCCTGTTCAGGGAACAAAATCCCTCCGACTGTTTAACAGAAAAAAGAAAGCTATGAAGCATAAAAGGAAAGAATTCCAAGTAGTTCATTGACCTGAAGGCTAGCACCCCCGACAAGGGCACCATCAACATTTTTCATGCTCAAAAGGGCTGACACATTTGATGATCGGACTGAGCCGCCATACAAAATTCTCGTTTTCCTACCATATTCCAGAGAAAGAGATTGCAATTCCTCTCGGATCATTGAATGAACTTCCTCCAATTCCGCCGGAGCAGGCACATCACCGGTTCCAATCGCCCAGACCGGCTCATAGGCAATGACAAGCCGGGACCAACAGCAATCAGGCATGTCAGGCAGGGACGCCCGCAGCTGATCGACAACAAATCTTGCCCCCTCTCCCCTGACACGTTCCGCCTCACTTTCTCCGATACAGATGATTGCTGTCAAACCGGCCTGATGAGCAATTTTGGCCTTCTTTCGGACGATATGACTGGTTTCACCATGAGCAATGCGTCGTTCAGAATGACCAAGGATCACAGCCTTTGCCCCTGCGTCCACCAGCATTGACGAAGAAATATCACCCGTATAAGGGCCAGACAAAGCTGTGTGACAATCCTGGGCACCGATTGCAACGCCGCTCTCTTTAACAAGGGAAGAAAAAGAGCGAATCAATGTCGCAGGCGGACAGATGATGACATCAGCACGCAAGGAAAGAGGCTCCAAACTGCAAAGAAGAGCCCTAATTCTGCACTCATCAGCAAAATGCCCGTTCATTTTCCAATTGCCAACGACTAAAGGCAAAATTCTTTCCATACCCCCATCTCCCTGAAACAAAAAATGATAATGTCACCTGTTTACTCTCCGGTTCACATCACTTACTCGCTAATATTTCTTATAAACGCCTGCCTGCTAAAGCTGATTTAGATCAGTACAAAAAGAACAATCGGAAGATATGAAAGTCGTTTATGAAATTGCATAATCTTAAAATATAGGTCAATATCCCACAGAGTTAGAAAAAGTATAATCCTCTCTGTCAGGCGATTACCTTGCATCGTTTCCGTAACGTCTGCAAGATCAGTATAATTGTTGCGGGGAACACGGAAGTTTATATGCTTGAATCTATGAGAAACGCAGCAAGCGGCTGGCTTGCAAAGATCTTGATTGGTTTTCTAGTCGCCAGCTTCGGAGCGTGGGGTCTTTCCGGTGTTGCCGGCACAACGGGTAAGAAAAAATTTGCCCATGTCGGCAAAGAGACACTCTCTGTGCGGGCATTTCAGGAAAAATTGGCCCGCGAAATTAGACTCATAGAACAAAAAATCGGGCACCCGGTCACGCTTGAAGACGCCTGGTCCTTCGGTATTGTTGAACAGCTTCTTGATCGTCTCCTCATAGAAGCAACTCTTGATAATGATGCCAATATCCGTTCTCTTGGAACAACAGAAGCAGCCATTGCAAAATCAATCATCAAAGAGAAAAGCTTCAAGGATGCTTTCGGAAAATTCAGCCGTGCCCATTTCAGGAGAACTCTTAAAATTAATGGCCTTTCTGAAAAACAATATACTGATCTTATTCGTAACGCCCACAGACGGCAGCAGATCATCGCGGCAATCTCCACTGCAGGTGCTGTCCCCGGACCGCTGATTGAAGCTGTCCATAGGTTCAGACATGAAAAACGAATCATCGCTTATATGACGCTTTCATCAGACATGATTGAACCGATTGCCCCCCCTGTAGATTCATTATTACTGGCCTTCTTTGAAATGCGGAAAGAACAGTTTCGTGCCCCCGAATATCGAAAATTTGAATTTATCACGCTCAATCAGGAGAAAATTGCTGCGTCCATAAAAACAAGCGATGAGGAACTTAAAGCAGCCTATCAGTCAAGAAAAGAAATGTTCCGCCGAAGAGAGCGCAGAGAGGTGGAGCAGATCCTGTTTGAAAATATAGATGAAGCACAAACAGCAGCAGAAAGAATAATGAACGGCACAGCTTCCTTCACTGATATTGCCAGAGAACGAAAATTAGGAGAAAATGACCTCTCCCTCGGGCTCCTGGAACAAAAAAATTTCGTGGACCCTGCGGTTGGTGATGCCGCGTTTTCTCTTGCCCCGAACGATGTCAGTTCACCCATAACCGGAAAATTTGGCACGAGCCTCCTGCGACTTATTAGGATAGAATCAGAAACGAAAAGAACATTCAAGGATGTATCAGATGAACTCCAGAGTATCCTTTCCCTCCAGGCCGCGCGCAAAAAAATAATTAATATTTACGAAAAAGTAGAAAATGAACGAGCTTTTGGTACAAGTCTGGCAGAAATTTCTAAAAAATTCTCTCTCCCCTACCGTATCATAAAGCTAGTCGACAGTGAGGGCTATGATCCGGAAAAAAACAAAGTTGAAAATATTCCTCTTCGCAAAGAATTGCTTGCAATGCTATTTAAGGCAAAACTAAATACAGCTACAAATCCCTTGCAGCTTAATGATTCCGGCTTCCTCTGGTTCAATGTTCCTGAGGTCATTTTTTCGCGTGATCGAACATTCGAA
>JAQRMX010000006.1 GCA_028599125.1 Alphaproteobacteria bacterium
ATGAGGTTGTAAGGGAATATTATGTTAATGATGCGGGCGCGCAGCTTGATAAGCTTACGCGTTCTGTCTTTCTACGTTACCGGCAAGCCTTGGGCGAGTCAGTTGTTGATTTTCCGGATGATTTATATCCTGGTGATTATCTTATTAGCTTCGGGGAGGAACTTGCGTCGCAGTTTGGTGATTCATTATGTGATGAGTCGAAGCATTTTTCTTTTGTCCGCTCTTTTATAATTTCTGAGATGATGAAAACTATTCGTTCTGACCTTTCGGCTCTAGGAATTGACCATGACGTGTTTTTTTTCGAGTCCACTCTTCATTCCGGGGTTCCTAGCGATATAGAGCTTATTGTTGAGGAATTGAAGAAAAAAAGTCTGATTTATAAGGGAATTTTGCCTCCTCCGAAAGGGGGCCCCCAGGAAGATTGGGAAGATCGGGAGCAAACATTATTTTGCGCGTCTGCTTTTGGGGATGACATGGACCGTCCACTGGTAAAATCTGACGGTAACTACACTTATTTTACTGCAGATATTGCTTATTTCAGAAACAAATTGAATCGTGGGTTCCAGAAGATGATCTATGTTCTTGGTGCTGATCATGATGGCTATGTAAAGCGTCTGGAAGCGATAGCAGGGGCCGTTGCAGAGGGAAAAGCTGAGGTCTTTGTCCGCCTTTGTAGGCTTGTCCGCCTGTATAGAGGGGGCGAGAAAGTCAAAATGTCCAAGCGTGCTGGCCATTTTGTGACCTTAAATGAGGTTGTGAGTGAGGTTGGTCCTGATGCAGTGCGTTTTATGATGTTGTTCCGTAGCCATGATGCCCCGCTTGATTTTGATTTTGCTAAAGTTGTTGAGCAATCACATGAGAATCCTGTTTTTTATGTCCAGTATGCACATGCAAGGGCGTGCTCTGTTTTGCGTAAGGCAGGAGATATCCTTCCTGTTTCCTGTTTTTCTGCTTCTGCAATTTCGGGTGAGAATTTCTCAATTCTTGTAGACGAAAGTGAAGTGAGTCTGATAAGAAAGCTTTCTGCTTTTCGTTCTGTTCTTGAGCGTGCGGTGTTGTCTCATGAACCTCACAGGATTGCTTTTTATCTTTATGAGTTGGCAGGTGAATTTCATGCTTTGTGGAATAAGGGTAAAGAATTTCCTCAACTGCGTTTTGTTGATCCGGATGATTCGAATGCGACTCGTGCTCGTATTGCTTTGGTTCAAGCTTTTGCACTCGTATTGTCACAAGGCTTGAGTATATTAGGTGTTCGGGCTGTCAGGGAGATGTGCTGATTCTCTGTCATGCCGGTTTGAATTTGGACGAGGTTCAAAGATGAGGGTTAGGCAGCGTTATTGCTCTGCTTGACTTTTACTGCACTTTGACTTTTACTGCACTGTGGAGAGTTTGTATATGGATCGGGAAGAAGAGGGAAAGGGGCAAGCTCGATTTGGGAGAGGCAGTCGCGCTTCGTCTGCAGAGAAAGCAGATATTTTAGTAGGGGAGAGTGATCCGTGGTTGCGTTTGCTTGACCTTGTCAAGGACGACCCATTCTCAAAATATCTTGATGAAGAAGTTCCGGATTTGGGCAGTGATCGGAGATCTGTTGCTGCTAGACGTCTGGAGTCCGGCGATTTTGATGGGTCGTTGCGTCCTTCGAATGATTTCGTATTTGAGAATCCTTTTAGCTCAGATGCAGAACCCGTTTCTACCGGTGCGTCCTTTTCTGATGCCAGATCTGCTCTTGAGGAACCTGATTTGGAGGGGAGTGGATTATCTGATTCTGAATCGGGTTATGAAGCTAACGACCTGAATTATGACAAATCGGCGAAGGGCGCTGCCCCTTTTTTTTCTGAAGGGCCTTCCTTTTCTGAGAGTCTTTCTGAGATTAATAGGGCACATATGCAGCCTCGGAATGAATATTCTTCAGATGTCCGTTATGGGGATCCTGATGTGTCGTCTGATTGTGGTCGTGAAGAGGGGCGTGGCCTTTCTCATGACGATAGCTCTTCTTTTGACCCGCACTTATTTTCCGGTCCTGAGTTTCATGATTCAGATCATGGTTTAGATAGGTCTCAGTCTGTTGCGCCATCTCCTCCTCGTCGCAGAGGCATTTTTTTTCTTGGAATCCTGTTTGTTCTTTTTCTGTTTTCCGGGGGGACCTATTTTTATTTCCAATCGGGACGTGGAGGACTTTTGGAGTCTCGGGAATTGCCGGTTGTTCATGCGGTGGCCGCTCCGGTCAAACTCGTTCCGAAAGATCCGGGTGGGACAAAAATTCCGAATCAAAACAAGCTGATTTATGACCGAGTCGTGGGGAGACAGTCAGAGGTTGAGGAAAAGCTTGTTTCACGTGAGGAAGAACCCGTTGATATGTCAGAAACTGTCGGTGAATCTTCCGTCCGCACTGAGGATGGATTTGGGGTGTCAGCTCAGAATTTCGGGGCAGAAGAAAAGAAATTTGAGGAAAGGGAAACTGCTACGTTTTTTGTCCGAAATATAAAAATTAAAAGAGATGAAGAGTCTTCCGGTGCAAATTCCAGAGGGTTGAAAGAGGTCTCCTCCCGCAGGCCTCATACGGACTCTCGTACCGACTCTCGTACCGATGACAATGTTCGCTCTGTGATGGAGAGGGATGAAACTGATCAGGATCAGCGTATTGCTACGGTTCAGTCTTCGAGCGCGCCTTCATTCTCTACGACAGAAGATAATTTTCTAAAGACAGATAAGTCATCGTCTTTATCTTCAGTTCAAATATTAAAGCCCCGGCGGGTTCGTGCTGTTGTTCTTATGCCGAAAAATATGAATGAAAGGCGTAATCTGAACCTTACACCACGCGCTTCGGGTGATAACGAGAGAGATGCAGATGTGTCTCCTTTACCGTCTCCTCGTCCCAGTCAGTCTTTTCAGGGCACTGAAGATCAATCTTTTTCTTCTTCGGAGAACACAGTGCCTCCATATGGTGAGCCGCAATATGTCGTACAGCTTGCGGCTCGGAGGAGTGAGCAGATGGCCATGGATGCTTATAAAATGATGAAAGAGCTTTATCCTTCCCTTCATAATCATGAGCCTTCTATTGAGCGTGTTAATCTTGGTGAGCAAGGCCTTTATTATCGCTTGCGTGTTGGGCCTTTAAGATCGCTTCAGGATGCAGGGCAATTGTGTGAGCTTTTAAAGAATGAGGGCTTAAGTGATTGTCTTGTTCGTCGGATTTCTCTTTCCCCTTGAATGTTCAGGTGTATCTTTTCCATCCACAAATTGCTGTGGATGGTTTGAAGCTGAAGCGGACAGGGCTGATCTCTGTTGCCGGATTTTTTCCTAGCACTTTAGGGATTTGTATTTTTTTCGTAGACAGAAAAAATTGTAAGTATTGCAATTTTTTTGAAGATAAGACTAGTATCTTCTTGTATTTATGATCCTTTAATCTTGATTTTCTACTTTCTGCTTAGTGAGGTTTAAAATGCGTCCTCATGCTTTTATTGCCAGTTGTGTCGGGCATGTTCTTTCCTGTGAAGAAAAAACCTTCATGAAGGAAGCCTGTCCCTGGGGCCTCATTCTGTTTAAGCGCAATATTGGTACGCCGGCTCAGGTTAAGGCGCTTACTCGTTTATTTCGGGACACTGTTGGCTGGGAAGCTCCTGTCCTGATTGATCAAGAGGGGGGGCGTGTTGCCCGTTTGCGTCCTCCTTCTTGGCCGTCTTTTCCCGCAGCGAAGCTCTTTGGTAATCTTTATAAAGACGATGAGTTCTTGGCCTTGGAGGCTGTCCGTCTAGAAACGTTGCTTATGGGTCATGAGCTTTTTGAATTGGGTATTGATATAGATTGTATGCCGGTTCTTGATCTTTTTCTTGAAGGGGCAAGTTCTGTAATTGGTGATCGGGCCTATTCTTCGTTTCCGGAAGCGATTTCCCGGCTCGGGCGGTCTGCTTGTGAAGGTCTGCTTCAGTCTGGAGTGTTGCCCGTTCTTAAGCATTGTCCGGGTCATGGTCGTGCCCTTGTTGACAGCCATAAATCTCTCCCTTTTGTAGATGCTTCAGCATTGGTTCTGGAAGAGATTGATTTTCTTCCTTTCAGGAATTTGTCGGATATGCCTTTGTCTATGTGCGCGCATGTCGTTTATAGCGCATTTGATACTGAACGTCCGGCGACTTTGTCTCCTGTTGTTATCAGTGAGGTTATTCGTTCCTATATCGGTTTTGATGGTCTTTTGATTACAGATGATATTTCTATGAATGCTTTATCAGGTTCGTTAGCAGAAAGGAGCCGGGCTGCTTGGGCTGCCGGGTGCGATATTGTCCTGTATTCGAGTGGCAATCTTAGAGAAATGCGTTCCATTGCGGACATTGCACCACTTGTTGAGGGGAAAGCGATGGCGCGCAGTAATCTGGCTTTGAGCCGTCGTAATCAGGGAAGAGAGATGCCTGTGGACATAGAGGCTCTCAGGGTACGTTATGAGGCCTTGATAAGCAGGAGTTTTCAGGCTCAGGTTTGAATGAATTTCAGAAATTGTATTTCGGGGGTTGGGAGGTAGATTGGGTTGTTTTTGTTTTACTTCTTTATCGTTTTATGTGCTTTGTTCCCTCGTCCCTGTTCCTGTGCAGGACAGAAGGGTTTTTGTACCGGGATTTTTGAGATTATTTATCGATTGTGTAAGAAGTACGCTTTGCGTATGAATTTTTTATAAGGAATGTGTTTCTGTCTGCTTGCCGGGCATGAGACGGGTATGAGTTATGAAGGGCATAGTTATATTGCCTTTATTTTTATCTTCATGATGAGTCTGCGTTCTTGGATGTGGAGTTCGGGGAGTGGTTTTGAAATTCTTTTCCGGATGCCATTATTTTTGTGTTGTCCGAGAACACGTATAGCCGGGGGCTATGCCTGTTGTTTTGTGTGAGGGGCTTTCTATGTCATTTTTTGTTTTAGATCCGGTCTGTTATTTTCTGGGTTTTTGTTTGTTTCCCTGATGACGGAAAGGCAATATCTCTGGGGAGCGCGTGGAACGGCGGCGGCGACGATAGCGGCGCGTTTGAGGTTTGAGAATCTGAGCCATTCTTACGACCGTGTTCCCGTTATTCATGATGTTTCTCTGGACATTGAGCCGGGAGAGATTATCGGTCTTCTGGGAGTTTCAGGTTGTGGTAAAACAACGTTGTTGCGTATTGTAGCGGGTGTTGAACGGCAAACATTTGGTCGGGTCCTTATCAATGAGCAGGAAATAGCGGGTCCGCAGCGTTTTTTACCTCCAGAGCAACGTGGTATCGGTTTGATATTTCAGGATTACGCACTCTTTCCGCATTTAACGATTCTTGATAACGTTATGTTTGGTTTAGCAGAGCTTAGCCGTTTGGACGCAGAGCGAGAAGCTCGTGCGTCTCTGCGTCGTGTTGGTCTGGAATATTCCGCTTTTTCTTACCCACATATGTTATCTGGAGGGGAGCAGCAGCGTGTGGCTTTGGCACGGGCGATTGCTCCGCGTCCAAGTGTTGTGATGATGGATGAGCCTTTCTCGGGGCTTGATCGACGCATGCGTGATGACATACGAAACGAGACGCTTGCAATACTTCGAGAGACGCGTGCGACTTGTATTCTTGTGACTCATGATCCTGAAGAGGCTATCCGTCTTGCGGACAGAATTGCTTTAATGCGCTCAGGCCGTCTTGTCCAAGTTGGCTCACCGCGTGAGCTTTATCGGAACCCCATTGATCTTTTTGTCGCGCGTTTTTTTTCTGAATTTAACAAAATTAGAGGTGAATTTAAGGCTGATGCCATTGTGACCCCTATCGGCAATTTTAAAAATCCTTTCTCCGGTGTACTCACAGGGTGCAAGTTTGACGTGTGTATTCGTCCACAAGGTGTTTTGTTATCCGGTAATAAGGGTAAGTATCGGGGGCGCATTTTGCATCGCCGTTTTCTTGGTGATGTGGATCTTGCCGAAGTGGCTGTTGCCTCTCTTGAAATTCCTTTGATTTCCTATATTCCTGCAAATTTTTCATTATTGCCGGGAGAAGAAGTGGCAGTAACGTTTGATCCTTGTCATGTCCTTATTTTTCCGGTTTCAGGTGATGGATCCGTAGAGGCTCTTTCTTAAGCGTACCTTGACGTTCTCGTTTCTGTAAATCTTTCTGTTGTCTTTTTTGTATTTGCCTTTTGCGATGTCGTTTTCATACCAGAGTAAAGGTTTTTGATCTGTTGCGGTGGAGGCGTTAATTTGCGATAATCGGGATGCTAGCCTTTTTCTTTTTCTGAGGCTGTTTTCGTATAGGGTCTATGGGTTTATTTTCAGGCGGAGAGGGTTTGTTTGCATGGCGATAAGTTGGGTACAGGTTGTTATCATTGCATTCGTTGTTCTTCTGCTCTTTGGGCGCGGCAAGATTTCTGATTTGATGGGAGATGTTGCGAAAGGCATAAAAAGCTTCAAGAAGGGGTTAAGTGATGATGAGCCGGAAGGAGGGGGGCCTGTTGATGTGTTGGATTCAAAGTCTCATCTGGCAGCTCGGCCTTCTTCTGAGTATGAAAAGAAGGCCGAGTGACTAGTCCGGCCTTCTTTTAAAATGTTTTTATCCGGGGTTTTGTTATCGGTGGTCTTTTTCTCCGCTTGCCGGACACCGGACGTTGGGAATGGTCGGTATGGGTTGGAGCGAATTTCTAATCATTGGTATCGTGCTTGTCGTTTTCATTGGCCCGCGTGAATTAATTCCTATGGTTCGCAAAATTGGTCAGCAGATTCATCAATTCAAACGTATGCTTCGTGAGATTCAAATTCAGTTGGAAGATGCGCTGGATGAGTCCGTTTTTAATGATGAAGAGCGCGATCTTGATGACCTCTTGAAGAACGGGGGAGCGGCGTTGCTTCCATTTGATACAGAACAGAAAGAACAGACGTCTGAAAATTGTTATTCAGGGTCTTCTCTGTTTCTGGAGGGAGAGAGTCTTGATAAGGGGCTGGCTGATTGTGAGTCTGTTCCGGATGCCGGGCCCCCTGCGAAAAGAAGCAAATCTTCGGAAGCAGGGTCAACCGCATGAGCGCTGATAAGAGTCATGATGAAATTGAAGGAAGCAGGGCTTCATTGATTGAACATCTTTTTGAGTTGCGTGTCTGTTTGATCAAGATCCTCGTTACTCTTTTTTTTGCTTTCTCTTTATGTCTTTTTTTTGCCGGGAGCATTTTTAATATTTTGCTCTGGCCTTTTGAAAGGGCTGTTGGCGATGTCAATGATGTGAAGTTGATTTATACGGCCCCGCAGGAGTTTTTTTTCACTCAGATAAAGCTGGCCTTGTTTGGAGCTGTATTTTTAGGCTCTCCGTTTTTTGCGTTTCAGGTTTACAGATTTATTGCCCCCGGACTTTACAAAAATGAGCGAAAGATTTTCCTTCCTTTTCTTTTAGCCACGCCCTTTTTGTTTTTGTTGGGGGGCGCTGTTGTTTATTTTTTGATTATGCCTGCAGCTATGCACTTTTTTTTGGGATATCAGCAGCTTGATGAGAATCTTGCTCAAATTGAGCTTATTCCACGTGTTAGTGAGTATTTGAGTCTACTCATGACGCTGAGTCTGGCTTTCGGTTTTTGTTTTCAACTCCCTGTTGTTTTGGGTTTGTTGGCATGTATTGGTATGATAGGATCTGATATGCTGAGGTCCAGTCGTAAATATGCGATAGTTTTGGCCTTTGTTCTTGCTGCTTTTCTTACACCACCGGACCCGGTAAGCCAGATTGGATTAGCGATTCCTACGATTTTACTTTATGAGCTGTCTATTTTCGGAGTTTCCCTGATTGAGGGTAGGCGTTCTGGGTCTGATTCCTGCTAAAGCAACCCGGTGGTGTGATCTCTTTTTCAGATTGTTTCCTTTTTAGCTTTTAAGCAGGTGTTTGTATGCTCGATATTAAACAAGTTCGTAAAAGTCCTGATGACTTTGATGCAGGTTTGGTGAAACGTGGTATTGATCCTGTGGCATCGTTCCTAATTCATCTCGACGAACAGCGTCGGGTTCATACCATCAGGTTGCAGGACGCGCAGGCAGGCCGCAAGCTTTTGTCACAGAATATAAAATCTGCTAGAGAAAAGGGTGACGTGGTGCGAGTTTCACAGCTTATGCATGATGTTGCGCGTTTGAAACAGGTTATTCATGATGAAGAAAAAGAAGAGTGCAGGCTTACAGAGGAGATTGAAACGGTTCTTCTTTCTCTTCCCAACCTTCCACTTGAAGATGTTACTACCGGTTTTGACGAAAGCAAGAATATTTGTTTGCGTGTGTATGGTGAAAAGCCTGATTTACCCTCTCCTGTTGAAGAGCATTTCACGATTGGTGCGGCTCTTGGTCTGATGGATTTTGAGTTGGGAGCCAAATTGTCCGGCTCACGTTTTGTTGTTCTGAAAGGAGCTCTGGCGCGTCTGGAACGCGCTATTTCGAATTTTATGCTTGATTTGCATACGGAGGAATTTGGCTATACAGAGATTTCTCCGCCTGTTCTGGTTCGTGATCATGCCCTCTTAGGTACAGGTCAGCTACCCAAATTTTCTGAAGATCAATTTCGAACTACACAGGGTTTGTGGTTAATTCCAACAGGCGAAGTTCCTCTAACGAACCTGGTTCGTGAGAGTATTCTTAAGGAAAATGAATTACCCTTGCGTCTGGCAGCTTGCACGCTTTGCTTTCGTTCTGAGGCAGGGGCAGCGGGGCGGGATACGCGCGGGATGATTCGTCAGCATCAATTCTTAAAGTTGGAACTTGTCTCTATCACGACACCGAAAGCTTCAGCCTCAGAACTGGAACGTATGTGTAGCTGTGCCGAGACCGTGTTAAAACGTCTAGGTCTACACTATCGTGTTATGTCGTTATGCAGCGGTGATATGGGTTTTAGTGCGTGCAAAGCTTATGACATCGAAGTTTGGTTGCCGGGGCAGGGGGCGTATCGTGAAATTTCAAGCTGTTCTCTTTGTAGTGATTTTCAGGCTCGGCGCATGCAATCGCGATTTCGTTCATCTGCTGATGCGACTCTCGATTATGTTCATACGTTGAATGCTTCAGGTTTAGCTGTTGGTCGTACGCTTGTTGCTATTCTTGAGAATTGTCATGATGGCGGTGGCGTTGTTATACCGGATGTTTTGCGTCCGTATATGGGGGGCATGGATTACATTTCGCGTCTTTGATAAAAGACTTGAGTAAGGGCCTTATTTCTTTTTTGAAGAGGAAGGGCTTTGCGGGTGGATTTTTAAATTCGGAGTGCGCTCTCTGGAAAGACGATCTTTTCAAAAATCGTCTTTTTGACTGCGTTCTTTTCTGTTTCGTATGGATACGGCAGCATTTTTTCGGTCCTGACCTGTTGATTATAGTACAACATGGTGAGGGGGCATATGCAGATGGCCTGTTTTCGTTTCTCTCTTCTTATGAAGAATCTACATTTCCTTCATCAGTAAGATAATTGTTTAATGACTTGTTTACACCCTTTGTTCATCAATGATGGATGGTTGGCTATTGCGGGTTTTAAGCATGTACTGTTTTTCT
>JAQRMX010000060.1 GCA_028599125.1 Alphaproteobacteria bacterium
TGTTGGTTGTCGTCTAACTTGGTCTGTGCACAGAAAAAGTCATTGAACAGATCAGATTTTGTTATGTCGTCAAACACTAATTCTCCATCAAGTTCAATTGGTGGTATGGATCGACTATTGCAGGTTTGAGTATGCAGTTTATTGGAAGTATGACCTTCTTCATGATGGGAAGTGTGATCCATTTCTGTCTGGGTCTGTTTGCTGTTTTTCGTATAATGCAGCGTCCACCCGTTATTCCTGAGGAACGTGGAGGCTTTGTTACCCTTGGTGTTCGTGCAACACCTATTGCTACGGTTGCGGCAATTGAAGATGCTCAAGATTCTGTTGACAATTCCTTGACAGAAAAGTGAAAGTAGTAACCCCTTTGTAAGGGGCAGGAGGATAATTGGTAGATTTGTCGAAAGTGGTCACCAGATTTTTTTCTTCTGTCTGTTGGTTTTCCGTTTCGTGTTTAGTGACCGTTTGTTTTTTCTTTTCGATTTCTGGTTTGCGTCTTTGCCTTTTGGTTATCCCTGGTTTGGTATTTATCCTGTGTCCGAAGAAATCTTTTTTCGTATGGCAGGGGGGTTACCCACCTCTTTGATTTTTGGTCCTATAGAGCGATATTGAGAGCATTTAAGCAGAATGAATTTATTCAAAAAATTCTTATTTATTCAAAAACTCCTCTTTTCTTCTTTCATGCAAGCACAGTACAATTACGTTTTGCAGAAAACAGTTAGGGGCAAGGCCTCCATGAAAATCATATTATTGGCGGGAAACAGATATATAGAAGCACAGAATTACGCATATAGCTTTACGAGATTCTGCCCACGGGGATTGATAACACTGCAGATAGCCTCATGATTATAAATTTATTCCTGAGACATTTATATTCATCAGATCCAAACATACGTTCATATGTCGTGGAGCCCCTGTTTCGAGCGTTCTTGTGCGAACGGCTTGATCCTGCAAAACGTGACATGATTGCCAACGGCTTACTTACCATATTGAATGATGAGAACCCCCTTCCGCGTCTTTGCTTTTCAAAAGCAATTGCCAGGGAAGGGAATGCCCCTCATCATTTTGTTGTTGCCCTGATGCGCGATAATCTTGACATTGCGGCTCCTGTTATTCTCTATTCACCGGTCTTGCGTGATTATGATCTTGAGGAACTCATTTCAGAAAGTGACGAACAAACTTATGAAATCATTGCCTCCAGATTGCATCTTTCCTTTGATGTTTCGTCTTTACTTGCCTCACAGGGAGGAGTGCTTTCCTGCATTAACCTGCTTTCAAACCCGACAGCTTTCATAAGCCAGGATACATTGGCGTTAATTGCCGAGCGTCATATTAATGATCCGAGGGTGTGCGTTGCGATACTTGAACGGACAGATATTCCGATCTCAATCCGGCAGATGCTGATGACCACGCTGTGCGAGGCGTTAATTCATGACCAGTATGTTGCGTCTGTACCTCCACAACGTGTCCGGCGTATCATCCGTGAAACTTGGGAACGCATGACAGTTGAAATGATTCGCACGGCAGATGAAAATGAGCGCCGTATGCTCATTTCTCACCTCAGATCCAATGATAAATTAAACGCCAGTTTATTGTTACGGGCTCTGATTTACGGCGATTTCTTTTTCTTTGAGGAATCTTTAGCCGATTTAGCGAAACTTCCCATGGATCGCGCATCCAGACTTGCCAAAGATTATTCTGGATTGGGGTTTCGTGCCCTTTATGATTGTGCCGGATTGCCCCCGACAGCTTACATTGGATTTACGATAACGGTTCGAAATGTTCTGTGCATGCTTGAAGCAGGATATGATTTGACGGTTCCCTCTCTTCGACGCCATTTGCTTGAACAGATTCTTGACGATTATGAAATCCGTAGCACATCTTCTGAAGATGCTGTTTTGAAGTTTTTTCTGCGTTTATATGATGAGTCAATGTATGAAGGATCTGAGCCAATATATGAAGGATCTGAGAAAAACCTTCAAGGTGTTCTTGAGAACGTGGCGGCTTAGGTAGAGCAAGGCAAGGATCCTGAGAACAGGAAGGTTTTTTCAGGAAAAAAGGGAAAGCTAATCTTCTATTTGATTATTAATTCTCATCATTGACGGGCTCTTATTATTGGTGGACTGTTTTAAGAATTCTTTCTAGTTTGCGTATGCGGTCAAATTTCATTCCCCAGAATAAATTTTTGGTCTCCCTTATAAAGGAAGTCTTCTAATGTTTTTGAGTATTTTTGAAATTTTTAAGATCGGTATTGGTCCTTCAAGTTCGCATACGATGGGGCCTATGGTTGCTGCGGCACGTTTTCTCAGGAGGTTGCGGCAGATAAAATCAGGAGGATCTGTCGTTCATCTTTCCTGTTCCCTGCATGGCTCCCTTGCTTTTACGGGAAAAGGACATGGAACGGACCGGGCTATTATTTTAGGACTGCTTGGTGAGACACCGATCGGCATCGATCCAGAAACAATTGAGACCAAACTGGTTGAAATCAGGGAGAAAAAAGTTATTTCTCTCCCTGATCTCGGGACATTCGCCTTTGATCCGGAACGTGATATTTATTTTGATTATGGTCCACCGCTCCCCGGTCATGCTAACGGCCTGCAATTATATGCTCATGATGCAAATGGTCAAACTATTGTCAGAGACGTTTATTATTCGATAGGGGGTGGGTTTGTAATGACGGAAACTGAACTTGCTGACGTAAAAACGAAATCAAGAGACAATTCTCTAGAAAAAGCCGTTCCCTATTCTTTTTCAACGGCTCGTGAGATGCTGGAAATGGGCAAGAGGTCCGGTTTAAGCATTGCCGAAATGAAGCGCCAAAATGAATTGACGCAATGTGATGAGAGTGAATGTACGAGACAAATTGCAGATCTCTGGCAGGAAATGAATTCATGCATTGAACGTGGTATGAATGCATCAGGATATCTGCCGGGTAAATTAAATATCAGGCGTCGGGCTGGTGATATCTATAAAAAATTGCAAATGGAGACGGAGAATAATTCTGTTCCAGGGCATCAGAACATAGAGTGGCTCGGTGTTTATGCAATGGCAGTAAACGAAGAAAACGCAATGGGCAGTAAAGTTGTGACAGCCCCGACAAATGGAGCTGCTGGTGTTATTCCGGCAACGATACGCTACTACCTTGAGCACTGTAGTGGGGCAAGACAGGAAAGGGTTGCCGATTTTCTTCTGACGGCAGCTGCCATTGGGGGGCTCATTAAACATAATGCCTCAATTTCCGGCGCAGAGGTAGGTTGCCAAGGAGAAGTAGGCTCAGCGTCTGCTATGGCGGCAGCAGGCTTGTGTGCCGTCCTTGGGGGAAGTAATGAACAAATTGAAAATGCATCAGAAATTGCTTTAGAACATCATTTAGGGATGACATGTGACCCCATTGCCGGTCTTGTACAGGTTCCTTGCATTGAGCGTAATGCTCTTGGCGCAGTGAAGGCCATGACAGCAGCGGCTCTGGCTTTACGGGGTGATGGTCATCATCTTGTTTCGCTTGATTCTTGCATTGAAACCATGCGGCAAATTGGTATTGATATGAACGAGCGTTATAAAGAAACGTCCACCGGTGGCCTTGCGGTAAATGTCGTTGAATGCTAGCGTGACGTAGTTCTGGAGATTAATGGTCTTTTTATGGCCTTCTCTCCCTTGCACGGCCCCTTTTTTCCCTGAACAGTTTTTTAAGTTTTACAGGCAGAACTGAAGGGCCTGACCTTAATTACATACATTTGATGATAGGCGTTTTTCGTTATGGATGAGATAGCCCATTCACCCCCTCATAGCAAGATGATTCAAGGCATTTCTGGCTTTTGGGAAGTTGTCATTGGCGTGGAAGTTCATGCTCAGGTTTTATCTAAGTCCAAATTATTTTCTAGGGCATCTGCTGCATTTGGTGGGCAACCAAACAGCCACGTGTCATTGATTGATGCGGCTATGCCAGGCATGTTACCGGTTTTAAATGAGGCGTGTGTGTCTCAAGCTGTCCGCACCGGATTGGGTCTTAAAGCACGCATCAATCACCGTTCTGTCTTTGAACGAAAGCATTATTTCTACCCTGATTTACCGCAGGGGTACCAGATTTCTCAGCATGAATCCCCGATTATTGGGGAAGGTCATGTAATTGTGGATATCCCGGATGGAACGAGCATCACTGTAAGAATTGAGCGCATTCACCTTGAACAAGACGCTGGAAAATTAATTCACGATCGTTATCCGTCTTATTCCTGTCTGGATATGAATCGTTCCGGCGTTGCGCTGATGGAAATCGTCTCTCGGCCAGATTTGCGCTCGGCTAAAGATACGAAAGCTTATATTGGGAAGCTACGGACTATCCTGCGCTACCTTGAGACGTGTGACGGCAACATGGAGCAGGGTTCACTTCGCGCTGATGTGAATCTGTCCGTGCGCAGGGCTGGAGAACCGCTGGGAACGCGTTGTGAAATCAAGAATCTAAATTCTATCCGCTTTATCGGTCAGGCAATTGACTATGAATCTCGCCGTCAGATTGCGGTTTTAGAAGAAAATGGCACGATTAATCAGGAAACGCGTTTATTTGATAGCAAAACAGGCGAAACACGTCCTATGCGGACCAAGGAGTCTGTACGTGATTACCGTTATTTTCCTGACCCGGATCTGCTGCCTTTGGAAATTAGTCAAGCCTATATAGATGAAATCGCATCGGCCCTACCTGAATTACCTGATGAGAAAAAATCTCGTTTTATGAGCGATTATGGACTGAAAGCTTATGATGCAAGCGTTCTTGTTGCCGACCGAAACGCAACATTTTTTTTTGAAGAGGTTGCTCAGGGCCGTGATGCCAGAATGGTAGCTAACTGGATTATTAACGAATTATTCGGACGTTTGAAAAAAGAAGCCTTGGACATCACTATCAGTCCTGTTTCAGCCTATCAGCTTGGAAGCATTATTGATTTGGTTGTTGAGGAGGTCATTTCTAGCAAAATAGCAAAAGATCTTTTCGAAATCATCTGGATTGAAGGAGGGGAACCTCGTGAGGTCGTTGAGGCGCATGGTCTGCAGCAAATGACGAATACAGGTGAGATTGAAAAAATTATTGATAACGTCATTTCTGCCAATCCTGACAAAATGGAAAAAATTAAACTCAAACCTGCTATGATTGGCTGGTTTGTAGGCCAAGTGATCAAAAAATCAGGTGGAAAGGCAAACCCGCAGATTGTTGACAGGATTCTGAGAAAAAGATTTGATTTTTTGCCACTTTAGGTAGATAGAAATGGACTTTTTAGGTCTTCTTCTTATAAAAATTCTGTATGCGGCCATTCCGCTTCTGAAACCAACCTTGTCCTTTTTGTCTTCACTTATGATTTTGTGTCTTTCCGTGCCTGATTTATGGCGCGAATATGCCCTAATGTACTTAGCCAAAAACGGTAATCGTCCTCCCTTTCTTCGTGTTCTGCAAGTTCAATAAGTTTTTTCACTGTTCTCTTTGCATTTTTTCCTAGAAATTCCATTATAACAAAGGATGTTTCTACGGGTGTAGATACAATGGGGATTATATTAAGAGAGTCTAACGTTATATTTTTCATAGATACAACCTGAACTTGTTCTATCTGGAAGGATTATTTTTTTACAGAAAAAATCTATCACCTATACAGAAAATGGAGATTTATCTTCTGCATTCGTACCTTCAATTCAAAATGAGATCTCCAATAAAAGAAGAGAGACTCTGTAAATCAGGAAAGTAAGCAATAAATTTTCTCTGCTGTCCTTTATCCTTTGAATATAGTTCCTTACTCCTAAAAAAAGGGCGAGCAAAACCTTGCTCGCCCAAATAAATTTTAAAAATTGTCTATCATTGAACTAATCGTAAAAATACTTTTTTCAAAAGAAACTCTTAAAACACAGAAAAAAAACAAAATCTAAAACGAGAGAAATATCTTACAATCTAATAACCTTAAATATAACCTTGAAGATTTCATAAGAAAAGGGCGGGTCTCCCCCCCCTTCAACAACTATTTTTTATGTTTAAAGTAAGATGTATTTTTCTGTATATCATTTGATATTTGGACATACTGATTTTGATTCCTTCAGTTCTGAAGAAATCAATGAATTTTCTGTCTTGTGATTGCTTCGATATAATTAAGTGATGTTAATAGCGGACGGCTCATAGACATATGATGTCCGCAGTTTAATTTTGTGATAATTTATAAAAAATGCCTGTCTTCTATTCTAGATTAGAAAATTTAAAGTATAGTGTATTTGCAAATCGCATTTTCACTTTAATTTTTTTCTGTGTTTAATACATTCCGTGCATAATTAAAAATAATAAGTAACATAAGGATTTTCTTATAATAAAAATTGATTGGTATGGAAATTATGTCCAACAAATTGTTTGATATTATTAAATATAATATATATATATTATACATTTACAAAAATATTTTATATTTCTTATTTCAGAATATAATTTCTTATTTAGAGTCACTGTTTTTTATATTAAATTATATTCGTTTTTCAACTATTTCTATCCATGGTGTACATCATGAGTGAAATTAAGAAAGTAAAACATATACTCATTATTGAAGATCATACCCTCATGCGCCTTGCGTTACTTGAAATCATTAAAGATAAACTGACAGAGGCTTTGGCACAGGGAGCGGGAACGTTAGAAGCAGCTCTGAGTTTAATTGATGCACAGCGTTTTGATATCATATTCATAGACCCTGGCTTGCCTGGCATAAACCCGACAAATATTGGAGAAAGAAAGGAGATCATCAAGAAAATCAT
>JAQRMX010000061.1 GCA_028599125.1 Alphaproteobacteria bacterium
TGAGATCGGGTGATGATCATTCCATATGCACCTGCCGGAATAAAAACCTGCACATTCCGAAAAAAACATACCCCTTCCAGAAAAGAAAATGGAAAAGCCTTCTGATCCGGAAATATCGAGAAAATGCTATATTTACCAGCCTGTCTGCAGGACAAAAAATAACCAGGAGAACAGGATTTCAAAATTAATTTTTCGCTGAAGAAACTCTAGTTTCAAAAGGAAAAACCGATATTCACTAGATCGCAACAATCATTGCTAACCTCTCCGTGCTCCTTCAGCCACATTGGCACGCCTCTGTTTTTGATTGGAACTTTTCTTTCATAGTGCTATTAAGGGAAGATGCGATGACTTTAGGTATTTTCCTATCAGAAAATGATAAATTAAGCATGAGAGTATCAAGTTTACAAATCTGTCATTCATGAATAACTGGTTTAATCTATGCCTAAAAGAACTGATATCAATAGCATTTTGATCATTGGCGCAGGTCCTATCGTCATAGGACAAGCATGTGAATTTGATTATTCAGGCACACAGGCCTGCAAAACACTCAAGGCAGAAGGCTACCGTATCATTCTCGTTAATTCCAATCCGGCAACGATCATGACGGACCCCGGCCTAGCCGACGTGACTTATATGGAACCAATTACCCCTGAATTCGTTTCGGAGATTATTGAAAAAGAACGGCCTGATGCGCTTCTGTCGACAATGGGCGGACAAACTGCACTCAATTGTGCCCTTTCCTTGCGTGAAAGGGGTATTCTTAATAAATTCAATGTGGAAATGATCGGCGTCAGTGCCAATACGATCAATAAAGCCGAGAATCGTCAAGAATTCCGGGAAAGCATGAAAAATATTGGCTTGCAAACCCCCCGCTCCGAACTTGCCCATTCCTCATCAGAGGCAATCAGTGCCCTTGAAAAAATTGGCCTCCCGGCAATTATTCGCCCCTCATTTACGCTCAGCGGAAAAGGTGGAGGAATTGCCTATAATCGGGAAGAGTTTATTGAAATTGTCGGGAAAGGGCTTGATGCGTCACCAACAAAAGAAGTTCTCATTGAAGAGTCTGTACTGGGATGGAAAGAGTATGAAATGGAGGTCATTCGTGACCAGAAAGATAATTGCATTATCATCTGTTCCATTGAAAACATTGACCCCATGGGCATCCACACTGGTGATTCAATTACGGTAGCCCCAGCAATGACCCTGACGGACAAAGAATATCAGACAATGCGGAATGCATCCATTTCTGTCCTCCGGGAAATTGGGATGGAAACTGGCGGCGCCAATGTTCAGTTCGCAGTAAATCCTAAAAACGGACTTATGCTGGTAATCGAAATGAACCCGCGTGTCTCCCGTTCTTCTGCCTTTGCATCCAAGGCCACCGGATTTCCTATCGCAAAAATCTCTGCCAAGCTCGCTGTCGGCTACACGCTTGATGAACTAGACAATGATATTACAGGAGGGGTAACCCCTGCCTCATTTGAACCATCAATTGATTATGTGGTCACAAAAATCCCCTACTTCGCTTTCGAAAAATTTCCGGGAGCAGATACCATCCTCACCACATCGATGAAATCGGTAGGAGAGGTTATGGCTATCGGAAGAACATTTCAGGAAAGCCTTCAAAAAACTCTTCGCTCACTGGAAACTGGATTGACCGGTCTCAATGAAGTTGAGATCCCCGGTCTTGGTCAGGGCGATGATAAAAATGCCATCCGTGCCGCTATCGCACAACCTACACCGGACCGTCTTCTCAAAGTCGCACAAACGCTGAGACTTGGAACAGATCAGAAACAGATATACCAATCCTGCAGCATTGACCCCTGGTTCATACAACAGATACAGGAAATCATTGAAACAGAAAAAAACATACGCTGCCATGGCCTTCCGGATGATGCGAAATTCCTTCGCCAGATCAAGTCGCAGGGATTTTCGGATGCGCGGCTTGCAGAGTTACTCGGGCTTGACATAAAGGTTGTCAGAGAAAAACGTATAGCGCTTGGAATTCGGCCTGTTTATAAACGCATTGATACATGTGCTGCAGAGTTCGGATCCCCAACAGATTACATATATTCGAGCTATGAGCCCCCCTTTATGGGAGAAAATGCAGACGAAGCCTCTCCCACCGGTCAACGAAAAGTCATCATTCTAGGCAGTGGGCCCAACAGAATTGGGCAAGGTATTGAATTTGATTATTGCTGTTGCCAGGCCGCTTTCGCACTTAAGGATATTTCTATCGAAAGCATCATGATCAACTGCAATCCAGAAACTGTTTCAACGGATTATGACACTTCTGACCGCCTGTATTTCGAACCTCTTGTAGAAGAGGATGTTATTGAAATCATTGAAAGAGAACAGAAGAATGGAGATTTTCTGGGCGTTATTGTTCAATTTGGAGGACAGACGCCTCTCAAATTAGCCAGCTCCTTGCAAAAAGCCGGCATTCCTATCCTTGGAACATCACCAGAATCCATCCATCTTGCTGAAGATCGAAACAGATTCAAGATGTTGCTGGATGATATCGGTCTCAGACAACCGGAAAATAACATCGCTAATTCCCTTGAACACGCGGAATTGATTGTCAGACAGATTGGCTATCCCGTTGTCGTCCGTCCCTCCTACGTACTAGGGGGGCGTGCAATGGGGATCATACGTGATGATGCTGAGCTTAAAACCTATTTCAACTCCGTACTCCCTGCACTCCTCTCTCCTGAAAAACGTCAGTATTTTTCTGGAAATCAAAATGCACAGATGGATGCCTTTCTTAAAGAACATCCGCTCCTGTTTGATCGTTATCTTCAGGAAGCGACCGAAGTTGATGTTGATGCACTCTGCGATGGAGAAACAGTCTTTATCTGCGGTGTAATGGAGCATATTGAAGAAGCCGGCATACACTCCGGGGATTCAGCATCTTCCCTGCCCCCTCATTCCTTGTCCGATACCATTGTCACAGAAATTGAACGACAGACCTGCATCCTTGCGAAAGCAATGAAGGTTATTGGCCTAATCAACGTTCAATATGCCGTCACTGATGGCGTGGTGTATGTATTAGAGGTCAACCCGCGCGCCAGCCGTACCGTACCTTTCGTGGCGAAGGTCACGGGCCATCCCATCGCAAAAATAGCAACGCGGCTGATGGTCGGAGAAAAACTCTCTTTCTTCAATCTTAAAACACCGAAGTACCAGCATGTCGCGGTCAAAGAAGCGGTCTTCCCTTTTGATCGTTTTCCTGGCGTTGATCCTGTGCTCGGACCAGAAATGCGCTCAACGGGAGAAGTCATTGGCATTGATAAAGATTTTGCTATGGCTTTTGCCAAAAGTCAGCTGGGAAGTGGAAATCTGCTACCAACTGATGGTACGGTGTTTGTATCTGTGCGTGATGACGATAAGCCACGAGTCTTGGAGGCCATTCGTATCCTGGAAAAAATTGGCTTCAATGTGCTGGCTACGGGCGGTACTCAACGATTTTTGACAAAACATGGCATTTCTTGTA
Organism: Alphaproteobacteria bacterium; assembly: GCA_028599125.1. Lineage (GTDB taxonomy): Bacteria > Pseudomonadota > Alphaproteobacteria > Rhizobiales > NORP267 > JAQRMX01. The sequence continues at coordinate 3,494 of JAQRMX010000061.1, forward strand.
AAAAGACCAACAAAGTTCTTGAAGGGCGCCCCCACATTGTGGATGTTATAAAAAACGGTGGAGTTCATCTTGTGATAAACACTATTGGGGGTGCACAGACACTTATTGATAGTCGTTCTCTGCGTCAGGCCGCTCTTCTTCACAGAGTCCCGTACTACACAACGCTGGCAGGTACCATGGCAGTGGTTAGAGCTATACAGGCCTGCCAGAACGGCAAATTCGGTGTTTTACCCTTGCAAAGTTATCTGGTACAAAGAGTTTGATACGAGTGTCTGTAGTTCGTTTATACCGCTTTAGCGATCGGGAAAGAAAGGGCGGGGCATGGATAAAATCCCTATTACGACAGAAGGTTATACACAGCTTGATGCAGAACTTAAGCGTCTCAGGAGTATTGAGCGTCCCAAAATCATTCAGGCGATTGCAGAGGCGCGCGCTCATGGTGACTTGTCAGAAAATGCCGAATATCACGCAGCAAAGGAAGCACAAAGCCTTAATGAGGCACGAGTCGCTGAGCTTGAAGAAACACTCGGACGTGCTGAAGTTATTGAGATAAGTAAGCTCTCCGGAGAGCGCATTACTTTCGGTGCCTCCGTTACCCTGATTGATGACGACACAGAGGAAGAGAAAAATTACCGGATTGTAGGTGAATATGAAGCTAGTGTGAAAGAAGGAAAAATTTCTATCAATTCGCCCATTGCACGCAGCTTGATAGGAAAGAAAAAAGGGGGAACAGTAGACGTCAATACGCCAGGAGGAGGAAAAAGTTATCAGATTATTGAGGTGAAATTCTCATGAAAAAGGGAAATTTCCTGACAGAAGATTCATATGAACTCCGATCTGATATTATCATATCCAGATTTGCATACCCCCTTTTTTCCTTTGCAGAAAAATAAGAACCTCTAGCAAGGCAATAAAGCACGGTGAAGTTCAGATTAACATTCTCTTTCTACAAGGGCAGCGTAGTTCTCAGAACATATTTCCCAAAAAACGAGAAACAGCATGAGCCCGAACAGCCGATCATATTCAGATGATATCTAAGAAAGGCTCCTGCAAGTGAAACCTAAGTTTGTCTTTCTTCATTCTCCTCTCCTTGTAAGAAAGAAGCCAGCATATTACCCTTTGGAAGGAGTATAAGTCGTGCAAGTTCAGCGTGAAAAGCAAATCATTCTGGGATCAGGGCCCGCAGGATATACGGCAGCAATCTATGCATCGCGCGCAATGATGGAGCCACTCATTATCCAGGGTGCTTATCCGGGTGGTCAGATGATGATTACCACAGACGTAGAGAATTATCCTGGATTTCCGGATGCCGTACAGGGACCTGAACTAATGGAAAGAATGCGTCTTCAGGCCCTCAATCTAGGAACACGCATTGCCGAAGATCATATCACCATGGCTGACCTTTCATCCGCCCCTTTCCAGCTGCAAGGAAGCAACGGGAAAGCTTATGAATGTGATGTTCTGGTGATCTGTACGGGAGCACGGGCACGCTGGCTTGGACTGCCTAGCGAGGACATGTTTAAAGGATTTGGTGTATCAGCCTGTTCAACCTGCGATGGTTTTTTCTATCGTGAAAAGGAAGTCATTGTCGTCGGAGGAGGCAATACAGCACTGGAGGATGCTCTTTTTCTCGATAAGTTCGCTTCCCAGATAACCATTCTGCACAGGAGAGATTCTTTCAGGGCTGAAAAAATTCTACAGAATCTTGTTTTCAAAAATCCCAAAATCAAAATCAAATGGAATACCGTATTGGATGAAGTCATCGGTAACAATAAACCGCGCAGTGTGACCGGTGCTATCTTGCGCAATCTGAAAACCGGAGACACAGAGACGCAGGAGGTAGATGGCATATTCATCGCCATTGGTCAAATTCCGGAAACAGGTCTATTCAAAGGACAACTTGAAATATCTCCTTCAGGCCACCTGATCACAACCCCTGGTTCAACAGCAACGTCCTGCCCCGGCGTATTTGCTGCAGGAGATGTCATTGATAATAAATTCAGGCAAGCTATCACGGCCGCAGGAATGGGATGCATGGCCACGCTGGAATCTCAGTCATTCCTTGAATCTCAATCCCACAAAGCCCACACCCAAGAAACAGGATAAGAAACAGGATAAATAAGGGACATCCCTGTCTTACTCTTCCTGCCGTCCTGATCCGTTTCCCTGCATGGTTATCATGCATCTGGGATGTGTTGAATCGCATTATTCTTTTCAAGATAAAAAATAGACCTTGTTTTCTCGATCAGAAAGCAGCAACCAATATGGTATTCCCTGAAAAATAAGCTAACACGTATCAATGATACTGAACAAACATTGAAAAACAGAACAATCAGTCCCTCAGATACCGTTTTTCTGAACTGAATTCAGCACCGAATGCATCCTTCCGATTAAAAAAAAACAGAGCTAAATCCGTAGCAAATGCATTGATGATTCCTGAAAATTCACGGCTCCTCCTCCTCACTCCTTTTTATCAGACACATGCGTATTCCGTAATGCTGCATGCGCTGCGGCAAGTTGTGCAATAGGAACACGAAATGGTGAGCAAGAAACATAATTAATACCAATTTTATGACAAAAATGAATTGAAGTCGGATCACCTCCATGCTCACCGCAAATACCAATCTTGATATCCGGTTTTACCTTACGGCCACGTTCTACGCCTATGCGCATTAACTCACCGACACCCTCTTCATCTATTGATTTAAAGGGATCACCGTTCAGTAATTTCTTCTCAACATAAGCAGATAAAAAACGTGCCGTATCATCACGGCTCACTCCCATGCAGGTTTGTGTCAGATCATTGGTACCGAAAGAAAGAAACGCTGCATTTTCAGATATTTCCCCTGCTCTCAGGCAGGCACGGGGTAACTCAACCATCGTCCCAATCTTGTATGAAATAGTGATCCCGGTTTCTGATTCAACCTCTGCAGCAACTTGACGGATGCAAGAGGAAAGAAAATCAAATTCTGCCCGCCCCAGAATCAAGGGAAGCATAATCTCTACGTTAGGAGAAATTTCTGTTTTTTTGTACACAGAAGTTGCCGCTTCAAGGATGGCACGTGTTTGCATTTCTGTAATTTCCGGGTATGTAATCGCAAGGCGACACCCTCGATGACCCAGCATGGGATTAACTTCAGATAATTCATTTACTCGTCTGAATAACATCTCAACATCGCAACCAAGCTGAAACGCAACCTCCTTGATTCTGGCTTCACCTTGTGGCAGAAATTCATGCAACGGAGGATCAAGCAAACGGATGGTTACCGGCAAATCATGCATGATTTCAAATAAAATCTCAAAATCGCTGCGCTGCATAGGCAATAGTTTGTTTAATGCTTTACGCCTGCTTTCCTCATCAGAAGCAAGAATCATTTCACGCATCACAAGGATGCGCTCATTGTTAAAAAACATGTGCTCGGTACGACATAACCCAATACCCTCCGCACCGAAACTATGAGCAACACGGGCCTCCTGTGGCGTATCAGCATTACTACGCACACCAAGGGAACGAAACTCGTTGGCCCAACTGATAAGTTCAGAAAAGGCGCCAGATATCTCCATCCGGTTCATTTCCATGCACCCCCGCAAGACTTGTCCCGTTGATCCATCAATCGTGATCACATCCCCCCGCCTCAAAACTTCATTACCGATAGACATCGTACCTGCCCTATAATCGATCTTGAGCTCCCCGGCACCAGAAACACAGGGCCGCCCCATGCCACGAGCAACAACCGCAGCATGGCTTGTCATACCACCGCGCATTGTCAGGATACCCGACGCCGCATGCATACCATGAATATCGTCCGGGCTTGTTTCAACACGCACCAGAATGACAGAACGGCCCTTTTCTTTTAGGACCTTAGCCTCATCAGCACTAAAAACGATCTCTCCTACAGCCGCACCTGGGGAGGCCGGAAGCCCTACAGTAAGAACATCACGCACTGCATTTAAATCTAAAGTCGGATGCAAGAGCTGGCTCAATCCTTCCGGTTCAATGCGCAAAACAGCTTCTTCCTTGCTGATTAGACCCTCTTTAACCATTTCAATCGCAATTTTTACCGCAGCTTGCATCGTACGCTTTCCTGCACGCGTTTGCAAAATCCACAATCGGCCATTTTGAATGGTAAATTCTATATCCTGCATATCACGATAATGAGATTCAAGCCTCTGACAAATCGTCTTCAACTCCTGGAAAACGCTAGGCATAAGCCCCTCCAGAGACGGGATATCAGAACCCGTCGCAGAACGTGCAGATTCTGTAAGCATTTGTGGGGTACGCAGACCCGCAACAACATCTTCTCCCTGGGCATTTTTCAGAAATTCTCCGTAGAATACATTTTCACCACTTGAGGGATCCCGCGTGAAAACGACTCCGGTACCGGATACTCCCCCCATATTTCCAAAAACCATTGCCTGTACGTTAACAGCTGTTCCCCAACTCTCAGGAATATGGTGAAGTTGACGGTAAGTTATGGCACGAGGGCTCATCCAAGAGACAAAAACAGCCCCGATAGCGTTCCACAATTGCTCATCTAAATCTTGCGGGAAAGGCTGGCCCAGGTGATCCAGAACACCCAATTTGTAACGCCCTACTATTTCTACCCAGTCATGATCTTCCATGCCCGCATCAAGAGAAATCTCGCGCTCCTGCTTGTAATCTTCAAGAATTTCCTCAAAACGACCATGGTCCATTTTCAAAACTACGTTCGAATACATCTGAATGAAACGACGGTAAGAATCATAAGCACAACGGCGATCCTGTATCTTCTCCGCAAAGGCTTCAATAGTCTGATCATTCAGACCAAGATTAAGAACTGTGTCCATCATACCCGGCATAGACGTACGGGCCCCCGAACGGACTGAAAGAAGGAGAGGATTCTCCTCGTCACCGAACCTAGAACCAAGGAGTCTCTCTACTTCTTTCAGTGCGGTTTTCACTTGTCCAACTAAATCGGAAGGGAAAGTTTTTTCGTGTGAATAATAATATGCGCAGGTCTCAGTACTCAAAGTAAAACCAGGAGGAACAGAGAGCTTTAATTTTGACATTTCTGCTAAATTAGAGCCCTTCCCTCCCAGAAGAGCTCTCATCCCTGCGCTCCCCTCTGTTGTCTCCGGACCAAAAGAATAGACCCATTTATTCATCTGCAACTTCCTTTGATTTCTGATCGAAAAAGATATTCAAAACATCCTGTTCCCCAAGCCATCAAGTGAAAGCAGGCCAGAAGAAAAAATAGAAACAGATCACCCTCTGTCTGCTGTATTTTCCGCATACCCCATATAACAAAGGGCCTCCCAAAAAAACTACCAACAAAAGCGTCTTAACCTTCTATTCTGAAGAAGTCCGCAACCTTCAAGGAAACGGATCGAACGCGTGCTAACAATTTCAGACGGGTTTCCCGTAAAGCCATATCATTCACATTAACGACAACACCCTCAAAAAAAACATCAATCAGTGGAGAAAGGGAGGCAAGCATAACCATGGCTGGAACAAAGTCCGACCGAGCAATATGAGTGTCTAAATCGGGAGAAATCCTGTCGAGGTGACGGAAAAGATCCTGTTCTGCCTGTAACTCAAGGCCTACAAAATCCAAAAGGCTCCCGAAGGAAGAATTATCCTGCTTTTCTGCCGCGCGCAAAATATTTCCAACCCGCTTGAGACTTGCTAGAAAGGCACAACCTTCCCCTGTATTGACAAACTCATCCAATGCTTTGACACGGCGCAGAATAACAAGCAAATCGCTATGCCCTTGCGGCATGAAAGCCGCATCAATGAGATCATGCCTGAAACCCTGTTCACGCAAATGAACCTTCAAACGATCAAGGAAAAAAGATAAAAGATCCTTGTTTCCGTCAATTTCTGGCAAAAGAGGCAAATCAAGCTCCCGATCCAGAATCATACGGATAACCCCTAGGGCAGCACGGCGCAATCCGTACGGATCTTTTCTTCCGGTCGGCGTTTCTCCGATTGACCAAAAAGCCGTCAACATGTCAAGTTTGTCAGCCAGCGCAAGCGCAATGGAGATAGGTTCGTCTGGAACGGGATCCCGTGGTCCACGAGGCCTGTAATGGTCTTCAATCGCACGCGCGACAGAATGCGCTTCGCCCTGTGCCTCTGCATAGCAACGGCCCATAACACCCTGCAATTCAGGAAACTCACCAACCATTTCTGTAACCAAATCCGCTTTTGAAAGCCAGGCCGCTCGGGAAGCCATCCCCAAATCCGCAGAAATTCGGGCCGCAATGCTCCTAACACGCGTAGCAATACGTTCAACACGCTCATACTGGGTCCCAAGCCGTTCATGAAAAACAACAGCCCTGAGCTGCTCATTTCTGCTCTCAAGAGCAATTTTCATATCTTGCTCATAGAAAAAACACGCATCAGACAGGCGTGCAGCAATCACACGCTCATGCCCTTTTATAACCTCAGCCCCTCCATCTCGGGGAAAAATATTTGAGACAAGAATAAAAAAAGGAGCAAGAGTTCCCAATACCGGATCACGCAATACAAAACATTTTTGCTTCGCACGAATGGTTGTTCTGATCACTTCAGGAGGAACAGTCAAAAAATCCGAACTGAACCTTCCCATTAAAACCACAGGCCACTCAACAAGACCGCTGACCTCTTGTAAAAGACCCTCATCTTCTACCAACTCAAATCCCTGCGCGGAAGCTAATTTGCGGGCCTCACGGCTTATCGTTTCTCGTCGAACCGCCGGATCAAGGATTACATATGCCTCTTTCAATTGCACAAAATAATGATTAAAATACGTCACCTCAATCGGCACCGCAGGAGCCATAAAACGGTGACCATAGGTTATATTGCTACTTGCAATAGCTTCGATTTCAAAGGGAACAACCCTCATCTTTGACCCTGAGTGACCAAATAAACATAAAATCGAACGCAACGGACGGACCCAGCGCAGAGACCCACTCCCCCATCTCATACTCTTTTTCCATGGAAATGAATCGAGCAAATCCGGAATAAGAGCCGAAAGGATATCTACCGCTTGACGACCTGACTCTTCACGTCGTGCAACATAGAAATCACCTTTCTTTCCGTCACGAACAATCTCTGCCTGATCAATGGCTGAAAGGGCGGCACTCTCTAAAAATCCGGAAATGGCTTTAGATGGCGCATCAACCCGTGGGCCTCTGCGCTCGACGAAACGGTCCTCAGCCTTTTCTGGAACACCTGATAAACCGAGAGTAAGACGGCAGGCTGTGGAGCACAAAACAGAGGCATTAGACTTTAGGCCCGCATCAGATAAACCCTCAATGACCAGCCTTTGCAGATCATGAGATGCGCTTTCCTGCATAGAGGAAGGAATTTCCTCGCAGAATAATTCAAGAAGAAAATCAGGCATAAATAAGGCTCCGCAAAATGCCGCAACACACCCCGTATAATCAAAATGACCCTATCTCGGTCGTAAGCCAGGCTTCACCACATAAACCGGATAATTCACGGATCCGTAAAATGTAATTTCGCCTCTCAGTCACAGAGATTACATCACGCGCGTCAAGAAGATTAAATATATGGCTAGCCTTGATACACTGATCATAGGCCGGCTGAACCAATTCATGACGGATGTCGCTCTTGCCAGATTCAAGATAAAACTTGCAAGCTCCCACAGCTATCTCAAAAGACCGGAATAACATATCCGTGTCAGCATAGATGAAATTATGCCGCGAATATTCCTCCTCCGCCTGCAGAAACACATCACCGTAAGTGACTTTGTCCTCCTCTTCCCCTCCGTTAAAATTCAGTTGATAAACATTATCAACACCCTGCAGATACATTGCCAGACGTTCAAGACCATAGGTCAGCTCCCCAGAGACCGGATTGCAGTCAATACCACACACCTGCTGAAAGTAAGTGAACTGCGACACTTCCATCCCATCGCACCACACCTCCCAGCCAAGACCCCAGGAACCAAAAGTCGGGTTTTCCCAATCATCTTCAACAAAACGAATATCGTGAAGCATAAGGTCAAGACCAAGCACTTCAAGGCTCTTAAGATATAAATTCTGCAAATCCGGAGGACTTGGCTTGAGAATAACCTGATATTGATAATAATGCTGCAGCCGGTTAGGATTCTTTCCATAACGCGCATCCTTGGGACGCCGGGAAGGTTGAACATAAGCCGCCTTCCAAGGACGCCGACCTAGCGCACGCAGCATGGTTGCAGGGTGAGACGTAGCGGCCCCCATCTCCATGTCGTAGGGCTGCAAAATCACGCACCCGTAATGAGCCCAATACTGCTGGAGTGCAAAAATCAATCCCTGAAAAGAATTCAGAGGGCTCATTTGCGCTGCAAGATCACCACCAACCATAAACAATCATTCTGCCAGATAGACAACTGACTCCGCCTGAACAAAATAGTAACACGCAAAGATTCTGAAAATCAGGACCCCCCAGAATCACAGTCCCAAACGACCCCACAAAGCACGGGATTCCAGAGAATCAATAGCTCCTCCGAACAGAGAAACAGAGGAACGAAAACAACGCTTCACCCACCCCTCCCCAGAAGACATCGGACGCAGGACAAGTGTATCTCCATATTTTTCCTTTAATACTCCATGAAGATCACCAAGATGATCCACAAGGCCGAGTTCAACAGCTGTACTCCCTGTCCAGAAGGCACCACTAAACAGATCCAGATTTTCCTCTAAAGACGACGCATTCAATTTACTGCCTCGTCTCTCAAGAACAATCTCCTTGAATGTCTCGTGCATCTCCTTTTGTATGATTTTCAGATGCTTAACATCCCCAGCCTTCTCAGGCTGAAACATATCAAGCATTGCCTTGTTCTCACCGGAGGTATAAATCCGCCTCTCAACGCCGATCTTTTCAATCATTCTGTCAAGACCGAAAAAAGACGAAACAACACCGATTGAAC
>JAQRMX010000062.1 GCA_028599125.1 Alphaproteobacteria bacterium
GGTCTACAGATGTCACGACAACATGCTTAAGCCCAAGCGTTGCAACAGCCTGAGCGACCCTATCTGGCTCATTAGAATCAAGAGGCTCCGGCAAACCAGTCCGAACATTACAAAAAGCACAGGCACGCGTGCAGGTGTCCCCCATGATCATGAATGTTGCATGTTTTTTAGACCAGCATTCTCCGATATTTGGACAACCTGCTTCCTCACAAACAGTTACCAGCCTGTTTTCACGAACAATCTTCATCGTTTCCTGATAGACAGGAGATCCGGGTGCGCGCACCCGAATCCAGTCTGGTTTAGGCAAAACCGGACTTACAGGACGATTTAACTTTTCAGGATGCCGGGGACGATGAGTCGCGTCAATCAAGGTAACCATCAATACCTCACAAGAATTCTTCTTCCTTACCCGAAACAGGCCCGCTCATAATAACAAAACAAACACTGTTTAAGAGAAAGAAACATTATTTAATTGGAATAAAAAATAAACCTGAAATGCCTGAGGAAATGAACCTCTCTGCCACGTTTTCCTAAATGATAAATACCCCCTGGAACCTAATTCACCCAGTCTGATTCGCCATTCATGATAAAAGTACCGGAAACAATAAACTGCGTCTTGTATTTTTACTTGTGAATAACGCGCCCGTAGGCATCCATGACACTTTCATGCATCGTTTCCGATAATGTTGGATGCGGAAAAACTGAATGCATAAGCTCCTGCTCTGTTGTTTCCAGATTCATGGCGATAACGAAACCCTGAATCAGTTCTGTAACCTCTGCACCAACCATATGTGCTCCTAATAACTGTCCACTAGAAGCATCAAAAATAGTTTTGACAAGTCCGTCTTGCTCACCAAGTGCAATCGCCTTTCCGTTTGCAAAGAAAGGAAATTTACCGATTTTCAGTTCATAGCCAGCATCCCGCGCTTTTTTCTCATTCAAACCAACTGATGCAACCTGCGGAGAACAATAAATACAGCCTGGAATTATGTCCTTATTTAATGGTTTAACATTCTGAAGCCCGGCGATCTTTTCCACGCAAACTATGCCTTCATGTTCGGCCTTATGTGCAAGCATAGGAGGACCGGCGACATCGCCAATCGCGTGAACGCAGGGAATATTCGTTCGGCCATAACCATCAACGACGATACACCCATTCGCTGTTTCAACACCACACGCTTCTAAACCGAGATTTTCAATATTTCCAACCACACCAATGGCCAAAATCAAACGATCTACAACGATTTTACGTGGCTTACCGTCTCCCGCAATCACTTCCAGAGTAACGTCATTAGTCCCCTCTCTGACCGCATCCACACTGACACCTGTCATGATCTCCAAACCACGAGCCTCAAGCTGTTTGCGCACAATCAGGGAAATATCTTCATCTTCGGCCGGCAAAATCCGATCTAGCACCTCAACAACTGTCACAAGGGTACCCATAGAACTGTAAAAACTTGCAAATTCAATACCGATGGCGCCAGATCCGATTATAGCTATTGATCCCGGCAGTGCCTCAGGCTTCATAGAATCAAAATATGTCCAAATCAAAGGATTATCCGGGTTAATACCGGGCAGGAAACGAGGGCGCGCTCCGGAAGCCACAATAATGTTTTTTGCAAAGTAGTGACCATAACCCAGAGCGCTACGAGGAACAGGATTCTGCGGCTCAACCGGCTTTTTTTGGATAGCAGAAACCTGAATTTCATTGGGGCTGGTTATCTGTGCCTCGCCCCAAATGATGTGCACTCCATTTTTCTTCAGCAAACCGCCAACACCAGCATTGAGTTTACCTGACACCTTGCGAGACCGATCAATGATCGCAAAAAAATCAGCCTTTACGTCAGAAACCGAAAGACCGTAAGAGGCGGCATCTTTAATGTAGTGATAGATCTCACTTGAACGCAGCAAAGCCTTAGTCGGAATACACCCCCAGTTCAGGCATATTCCTCCCAGATGCTCCCGTTCAACAATTGCTGTTTTTAAACCAAGTTGTGCCGCACGGATGGCAGCGACATATCCACCGGGACCAGAACCAATAATAATCAGGTCAAATGCATTGTCCGCCATCAGCTCCCACTCTCCTGTACTTTATACTAGAAAATTTGATATCACTCCGCATATTCACGCCAGAACCCGAATCGGATTTTCAATCAATAGCTTAAATGAGCGTAACAAATCAGCACCGACAGCTCCGTCAACAACCCGATGATCACAAGAAAGTGTTACACTCATTACCTGTGCGATAGCAAGGCCCCCATCACGGACAACAGGACGCGGTCCACCGGCACCAACAGCCAAGATCGTGCTTTGCGGCGGATTAATAACAGCCTTGAAATCCTTGACCCCATACATGCCAAGATTGGAAATAGCCGTCGAACCACCCTGATATTCCTCGGGTTTAAGCTTTTTTTCACGCGCACGCCTTGCAAAATCTTTCATTTCAGCAGAAATGACAGAGACAGATTTCATATCTGCTTTGCGTATAACCGGTGTGAACAAGCCATCCGGAATGGCGACAGCCACACCCACATCTGCATATTTATGCAATAATTTGCTGTTTTCTAACCATGTTGCATTTGCCATCGGCACTTCACGCAGCGCAAGCGCAAGAGCCTTGATAATAAAATCATTGACTGAAAGCTTACAGGATCGCTCACCCGTGTCATTCATCGGCAACGTTTTATTGAATTGACCGCGCAGCGTAAGCATCGCATCCAATTCGCAATCAACACTCAAATAGAAATGCGGAATGGTCTGCTTGGACTCAGTCAACCGCCGAGCAATTGTCTTACGCATAGCATTGTGCGGCACGTCTTCATATTCATCAGGATTGTAAGTGGACCTGACATAAGCATCCATTGAAATTTTCGAAACAGGAGAAGACGCAGCATGAGCAGGAGTCGGAACAGACGACACTTTCTGAACAGCGGCGTCTTCAACATCACGCATAATAATACGACCGCGAGGCCCTGATCCACGCAAGGCCCCTAAATCAATTCCCCGTTCCCCTGCAACCCTCCGGGCAAGAGGAGAGACAAAAATCCGGCCTTCCCGACTGAGAGGGACTTGAGTGGATAGACACGGATCCAGAATCGCAGTGCCACTTACTCCAGAAGAAGACGAGGAAGGGTTTTCATCCGAAGCAGCAGACACCTCATCACCTTTTCGTCCTTTACTCTTTGTATTCTCGACAGGGACTGCAACAGCACCGGAAGAAGGAATTTCTGAAACGGACTCAAAAGAACCGCCCAGCTCCTCATCATCTCCGACAAAGAGAGCAATCAATTCATTAACAGGAACATCTTGTGTTCCCTCTTTTACGAGAATCTTTGAAATCATGCCTGAGTCAACTGCTTCCACTTCCATGGTTGCCTTATCTGTCTCAATCTCGGCAATGATGTCCCCGGGGTCAACCTTGTCCCCTTCTTTCACACACCATTTAACCAAGGTTCCCTTTTCCATGGTAGGAGAAAGAGCCGGCATCAATATCTCAATGGTCATAAACAAACCCTCAAATGATCTCTCACATACCCTCAAGCATCAATAAAACGGGGCATCAAGACTGATATATTTATCTGTAAGTCACTGCCCTGATAGCAGCAATAACCTCCTCAACCGACGGGCGGGCAAGTTTTTCCAGATTAGCCGCATAGGGCATAGGCACATCCTTACTGTTTATCCGCACTGGAGGGGCATCAAGATAGTCAAAAGCCTGCTCAGATACACGCATGCAAACTTCCGACGAAACAGAACATTGAGGCCAACCTTCATCAACACACACCAAGCGCCCTGTTTTCATGACTGATTGCACAACCGTATCGCTATCCATCGGCCGCAATGTACGCAAATCAATCAATTCAACATCAATGCCCCCGGCAGATAATTGCTCAGCTGCTTTTGTTGAAAAATCCATTCCAATCCCCCAGGAAACAAGCGTTACATCTTTGCCCGCACGAGCAATACGTGCCTTTCCGATAGGAATGATCAAATTATCAAGATCAGGAACCATGAAAGATTGACCGTAAAGAATTTCATTCTCCAAAAATATAACAGGATTGGGGTCACGTATAGCTGATTTCAGCAATCCCTTAGCATCTGCAGCCGTGTAAGGTTGAATGACTTTCAAGCCAGGAATATGACTATACCAGGACGCATAATCCTGACTATGCTGAGCACCGACTCGCGCAGCAGAGCCATTGGGCCCCCTAAATACAATGGGACAATTCATCTGACCACCGGACATATATAGAAGCTTAGCCCCTGAATTTATAATTTGATCAATCGCCTGCATCGAAAAATTGAAAGTCATAAATTCCAGAACAGGCTTCAATCCTCCCATCGCAGCGCCAACAGCAAGACCTGTGAAGCCATGTTCAGTGATGGGCGTATCAATAACGCGCCGCGCACCGAATTCTTGCAACAAACCCTGACTTATCTTGTAGGCGCCCTGATATTCACCAACTTCCTCGCCAATCAGGAAAACCTCATCACTACGGCGCATTTCCTCTGCTATAGCTTCACACAAAGCTTCACGTACAGTCATTTCACGCATACGCACGCCAGCAGGCCACTCCTCTGCAAGAGGCATCTCTTCTTCCCTTGAAAGCTCACGCCCCACATCCCCAGAGAAAATATCCGAGGAAAGAACAACAGGAGAAGGCAAAGAAGAAAGAGAGGGGTTCACATCTCTCCTTTCAAACTCCTCTGCGGAACGTAAAGGCATATGAGGCTCATCATCACTGGCTATTTTTGCAATCACGCTGTTAACCTGAACGCCTTCAGTCCCTTCCTCAACAAAAATCTCAATGACTCGCCCTTCATCTGCAACCTCAACTTCCATTGTCGCCTTATCGGTTTCAATTTCAGCAATAACGTCACCTGCATTGACAGAATCACCTGGCTTTATAAGCCATTTCGTGAGCTTCCCCTCCGTCATGGTTGGTGAGAGCGCAGGCATTAATATCTCCATATACTGCTCCTCCATCCACTTTTTTCTATCGTAATACGTCTGTCCACAATTCAGATGAATCAGGTTCAGCTGCATTTCGGGCAAATTCAACTGAATCCAGAATAATAGCGCGGACTTCTTTTTCAATTTCCCTGAGCGTTTCTTCATCAGAGTGTCCGGTTTCAAGCAGATGATGACGCAAACGAGCAATCGGATCGCTCTCATCACGCATTTTCTGGACTTCCTCCTTCGTGCGATATTTTGCAGGATCCGACATGGAGTGGCCCCGATACCTGTAAGTCAGCATCTCAAGAATAATCGGGCCTTTACCGTTGCGGCAATGGTCTATCGCCTCTTCACCGGCAGCTTTAACAGCATGAATGTCCATACCATCAACCTGTCGGCCGGGGATACCGTATATTGAGCCACGATTATACAGCTCTTCGCCTAGAACTGTCGCCCGTTTAACAGACGTGCCCATAGCGTAACGGTTGTTTTCAATAACATAAATCACTGGCAATTTCCACAACGCCGCCATGTTGAAGCTCTCGTGAGTCTGTCCCTGATTCACGGCTCCCTCACCGAAATATGTCACAGAAACAGATTCATTTCCTCTGTACCGATTAGCAAATGCCAATCCCGTCCCGAGAGGAACCTGAGCGGCAACAATACCATGTCCCCCGTAAAAGCCTTTTTTCACGGAAAACATATGCATAGACCCTCCCTTGCCACGAGAAAAACCACTTTCCCGCCCGGCAAGTTCTGCCATCACACCCTGTGGGTTCATACCACAAGCAAGCATATGACCGTGATCACGGTAGGACGTGATGACTTGGTCTCCTTCACGCAAGACCATCTGCATGCCGACAACCACAGCCTCCTGACCGATATAAAGGTGACAAAAACCAGCAATCAGACCCATCCCATACATTTGGGCGCAACGCTCCTCAAACCGGCGGATCAGTAACATCTCACGAAATGCAAGCAACTCTTGCTCCGCCGTCAGAGATGACAAAACAGATTTTTTCTTTTGTGCTTTCGCCCGGCTAACGGAATTATCCTTTACCGACCCGCCGGAAGAGGCGGGGCGCGCAACTGTCTTCTTTTTCACCACATAACCTCTCCATTAGAGCAACTGGGCGTAGGCCCGGGGCAAAAATACAAGAAACAAAACAATTGTTACATTTATCAATCCTGTTCAGCAATCCTGTTCATCAAATTTCTCCACAAAACGTAAAAGCCTGTTCCCATGCTGATCAAATTCCCGAACGTTATTTCCTCAATGAGTACAAAAAGAGAGAAACAAATCCAGACCTTGCCCTCTGTAAAAATCTATTTTCGTTTTTTCCGTAAAATAACAAAGTCATTGGGATGTACAAAGTTAAGATTCAAGCGCACGCGCTCTTCTAGCATATCAGGATCAAGGTTTTCGGGACGCAAAAGGGCAACGCGCATTTCCATGCCCCTGCGCACCTCACGCAGCTGACTATATTCCTCACGAAGACTCACCTCCGCTTTTTTCATTTCCATAAGCGAATAAACCCCGAAATCCCCACTGAAAGCATGGTAGACTAGGTAAACCATAACCGTAAAATAGAAGAAAAAAAGGTTCGGAAGAAATAAATTCTTTATCAGCATAAATGTGAAACCAATCTAAAACATCCTTCTGTGCAAACCTGTTTCAGCTCAATATTCAGAACAGAAAAAATATTATCGTATAAAAATACCATCTGACAATCGCACAATATCTGTAACAGTTGCACCGTAAATGAAACGTGAATGAAACAAAGAAACGATGAAATATCCCAGATTACGCTTATCTCTCTTTACAAGATATCAAGTCTTATTTATTGATCGGAGGAGGGAAAGGTGCATCAGGTAGTGTCTCGCTGTCATCATTTTCGTTTTATATTCGTAAAGTACTTATGCACCGGGACATTTATGCACCCGGGATTGTGACCCGTTTCTATTTTTGATTCTTCAGACTAGGAGCG
>JAQRMX010000063.1 GCA_028599125.1 Alphaproteobacteria bacterium
TTTACTCATGCCGCATAATGTGCAATCAGTGCGGCATGAGTAAAATTATGTAGTACAATAAAAATTGAAAGGAAAGAAAACAGTGAAACGCTGTTCATGATATAAAAGGGCTCCTTGTGACAAAAAAAGTGGAAACAAATGAAAACATGCAAGGAAAAGAGGCAGATAAACAGGAATCTTCCTCACCAATACAGAAAAAAGGCTGGATCCGCCGCTTAAGTGATGGCTTGTCCCATTCATCTGGTACAATACGCAAACACGCATTTTCCCTCTTCACCAAACGCAAGCTTGATGAAAGCCTATTGGAAAATCTAGAAATGGTGCTCCTAAAAGCAGATTTCGGCGTCGGAAACACAATATCCATCATCCAATCCCTGCGAAATGAATATAACGGGAAAGATGTCTCTCCAGAGAAGATAGCTGGAACCCTTGCAAGGGAAGTCGAACGCATCCTTCTCCCTGTCGCACACCCATTGAACATTGCAAACACACATCATCCACATATCATTTTTCTAGTCGGGGTGAACGGATCCGGGAAAACAACAACAATTGGAAAATTGGCCACGCAATTTCGGAAAGAAGGTAAAAAAGTCATGTTGGCAGCCTGCGATACATTTCGCGCGGGCGCAATTGATCAATTGAAAATCTGGGCGGAACGCAGCGGAACCGAATTCATCGCCCGTGCGCCAGGGGCTGACCCCGCAGGGCTCCTTTTCGACGCTATCTCACAAGCAAGAAAAGAGGGAATGAATATCCTGCTCGTTGATACAGCAGGACGCCTCCAAAACAGGCAAGACCTGATGGCTGAACTTCAAAAACTCGTTCGTGTCGCACAAAAGCAGGATCAAACCGCCCCTCACGATATCATCATCGTTCTGGACGCAACAACTGGGCAAAACGCCCTTCAGCAGGTTGAAGTTTTCAAAAAAACAGCAGGCGTAACAGGTATCATCATGACAAAACTAGACGGAACCGCAAAGGGTGGTATTCTCCTTGCGATTGCGGACCAATATGCGCTCCCGATCCATGCCATCGGTATCGGGGAAGGAATCAATGATCTTCAACCTTTCACTGCACACGAATTTGCACAAGCCATAGCTGGACAGAGAGAACGGGAACAATCACAATGAATCAACAAGGTATGACAGAAAAAAAAGAAGGAAACGCAAAAGATTCAAGTGCGTCCCTAAGTCAGATTGTCTTCGATATCGTTTCGTTATTATTATTTTTCGGGTCCAATGCCCTGTATGGCATTTTTATCGCAACAGGTCTTTTCATGACCACGACACTCCTCGGCATTATTATCACTTATGTGCGAAAACGAAGAATCGCTGTCAATTCCTTGATCACTGCTTTTTTTGTCATGATCTTTGGTGGCATGACGCTCTATCTTCAAAATGAAACTTTCATCAAAATCAAATTGACCCTCCTTTACCTTTTATTCGCACTACTCCTCGGGGCCGGACTTGCATCAAAACGTATTTTTCTGAAAACCCTTATGCAATGGGAAATTCAGATGAGCATGGAAGGCTGGTATAAACTGACATGGCGTATGATCATTTTCTTTATTTTTGATGCAGCCCTTAATGAAATTATATGGCGGAATTTCTCAACGGATACGTGGGTAAGTTTCAAAACTTTCGGCATCCTACCACTGATGATCATTTTCGTTATGGCCCAAATTCCTCTGATTCAGCGCTATCAGATCAACAAAGAAGACAAAATCCAAAATTCAGGAACGGATTCAGGAACACTTTCATGAGCAGTGCCTGAATCATAAAAGATTCGTGAGCACATCCTGATTCATGCCTACTCCCGATCAAAGCAAAAATTTTTCACTACCGAATAACCTGCTTACTAAAAATCGGCCTATTCGTGTCCTCCTCTCTTCTGCCTTGTGCCAACTCTCTATTTTCGTAAAAAACCGCTAACAGAAAAGCCCAAAGCTTAAAAACTTGATAAAATATGGACATGATGCAGCAAGAAAGACCGCTCGCTTTCTTTACGGGGAACAGAGTTACGGCACTTTTTGCAGACTGCTTGAAAAAGAAATCTAAATAAAGCAGAAAAACCGCAAATTAAGGTAGAACATTTCGAACTTTCTTAAGGATATGCGTCACCGTTCCAGGCAAAAGTGCGCCGGTATGCTTGTAAATGACAACCCCGTCTCCCCGGACCAGAAAAGTCTCCGGCAAGCCAAAAACACCCCAGTCAATGATTGTGGTCCCCCTTTCATCAACGCCGACTTTTTCAAAAGGAGATCCGAAATTCTTTAGAAATGTGAGAGCATTCGCAGAAGAGTCCTTATAATTCAGTCCATAAATAACAACCCCTTCATCTGACAGCTTTTGTAACAAGGGATGTTCTTTCCGGCACGGCGGACACCACGAGGCCCAGATGTTAACAAGCCGAACCTCCCCCCTCTTCAAATCCGCAGAAGAAAAACCAGGAACGGGGCGCCCCTCCCGGTCAACAAGGCCCTCAAGGGCCGGGAGCGTAAACGCCGATACAGGATGGCCAATCAAAACAGAAGGCGAAAAAATGATCCCCGGACCTTTATCTAGACGCAGGTAAAAAACAAACAGAAGAAAAAAGAAAAATATCACGGGAACCGCAAATAAAAAATTCCATCCCTTCTTCCTATCTCCAGAAGATAACATGCTTAGTCTTCCTCTCCTGAAAGAAAAGCTGAAGGCACAGAGGAACGCCGGGTGATCCCCAAAGCCTCAAGCTCAGAAAGGGCATGACGCTGAGACCGGTAATCCAGAACAGTCCAAAGGATAAGACCGGATATTACAACGCCGGAAAGAACATAAACTGCAATCACATATTCCCAGCCACCAACAATAACTCCTATCATAAAACCTCCCCGAAAACATCTGGTAGCGTTCCGGGTGAAGCCTGCAACCGGGCCTGCATCTGGCGAAGAGAAGTGACACGACGGTACAAAATCTCGTTACGCATCCTCATCAGATAAAGCAGGACAAAAACAAGACTGAACCCTAGAGCCATCATCAGAAGCGGCCTCAACATGTCCGGATGAAGAGATGGCCCCCCGCTCCGGATGAGACTAGCCGGCTGATGAAGTGTACTCCACCAGTTAACAGAAAATTTAATAATCGGAAGATTGATCAGACCAACAAGAGCAAGAATCGCAACCGCCCGACCCGAACGACGCAAATCCTCAATCGCATGTGAGAGCGCAATCAGGCCAAGATAAAGAAAAAAAAGAATGAGAACAGATGTCAATCGGGCATCCCATACCCACGGCACGCCCCAAGTCGGAAGCGCCCAAATTGAACCGGTCACAAGCGTCAATGCCGTAAAAACGGCACCAACAGGTGCAGCCGCACGGATGGAAACATCAGCCAGGGGATGACGCCAGACCAAAGTCCCGAGGGCTGATACGGCAATCAAGAAATAGCAGCCCATAGACAACCACGCCATGGGGACATGCACATAAATGATACGGACAAGTTCACCCTGCTGATAATCCGGTGGGGACATAAAGGAAAAATAAAGCCCCCCGCATAAACAAAGGCCCGCTGCTGCTGCTAACCATGGGAAAAACAGGTCAACAAAACGAAGAAACAGGTTCGGGTTAGTCAATCGCAAAAATACCATGCCTCTTCCTTAAGACAGCCAAAAATTGAACGCAATCCCTTACCTTTAGAATCTCGAAAAACACCTCTCTCCTCAGGGTCAAAAAAGAGCCTCCTGAATCCTGACAGATGAGACCTACAACGAAGTCTGATCAGGGTACACCCACACGTCAAAAATAAAAACTTTCCCTTTACTCCAAAGCAGATCTCAACGCTGCAGCCGCTGCAAATGGTGTCAGAGACATCGCACATAAAGCCATTGAAACCAAAATCATAAAAGGAACGCCGAAGGAAAGAGGCCCCACAAGCGCGGCATCAATTGATAAAATACCAAAAATCAGGACCGGAATGTAAAAGGGTAAAATCAATATCGCCGTCAAAAGGCCGCCGCGCCTCAGCGTTAATGTCAGAGCCGCCCCGATCGTCCCCACGAAGCTCAATGTCAGGCCCCCGATCAGCATCGTAGCGATAAGAGGCAAAACCGCAATACTCTCCAGGTTCAGAACAATGCCGAACAAGGGAGCCGCGAAAGCCAGAGGAAGAGTTGTTGTCAGCCAATGCGAAAAAGCTTTCGCGACAACCGCAAGTTCAAGGGGTAATGAGGCCGTCATGAAAAGTTCAAGGAGCCCGTCTTCATAATCGGAGATAAACAGACGATCTAGTGTCAGCAAGGTCGCCAATAATAAAGCTGTCCATAACAAACCCGGTGCTAATTGCCTGAGTAATCCGAGATCCGGACCAACGCCGAACGGTAAAAGAGATACAACGACCAGTAAAAAGCCCAGAGCAACGCCAGACCCGCCTTCCTGTCTAACTGATAAATATATGTCACGCCTGAGAAGAGCAAGGAAGGCCGTCCTCATGCCCTTTTTCTTTCCATCATTTTCTCACCCAATGTCAGTTGATGTGTAAATGTCACACCGAGATCAACATGACTGACGGCAATAACGATCCCCCCTTGCGCTAGATGCGTATAAATTAACCCGGAGAGCACAGCGCGCGTACCGGCATCTAATGATACACTCGGCTCGTCAAGCAACCAGACCGGCCGGGAAACAAGCCTCAAACGTGATAATGCAACTTTACGCTTCTGACCTGCAGAAAGATAAGCAACTGGAAGATCCGCAAGCACATTCAGGCCAAAAGCCTCAAGCGCGGGTTCAATATCCCCTCCTCCTAGGTAATGTGCCCAAAAAGAAAGGTTAGCCGCTACAGATAAGCCCTGTTTTAGGGCATCGGCATGAGCAACATAATGCACATGCTCACACAAAGGAATACCGGGCTTGCCCCCCTGCAAACTTGCAACACCTCTGGAAAACGGAATAAGACCTGCAATCGCACGGATCAAGCTCGTTTTGCCTGAACCATTGCAGCCTGTAACCAGTAAACCGTCTCCTCCCTGGACATGAAAGTTAATACCAGAAAAAACACAGTATGGACCACGCATACAGGAAAGAGAAGAACCTTTCAGAACCAACATACCTGTTTCCTTGCATCTTTCTCCTCATTCACTCCCTGACACAGCCTCCCATATAAAAGAAGGTAAACAGAACTGAAACTGAAAAGTGCGCCCTAGTATAGAAAAAAAAAATCATATAGTCTCACAATAGAGAAACACGCTCCAATTACAGGGTATATTTCTTCCAGTTGCAGGGTATATCTCTATTAGTAATAGCCCCGATGAGAAGACCGATTTTTTACGTGAACCGCAATTTCAATGACCCTTTAACAGCTATTGTATAGGACAAATTAAGGAGACGTTACTATCGTGACAACTCAAATACCTCTTTCCCTTAACTCTTTCAATGCAAAGAAGAAATTCACATTCAAAAACAAGGACTATGTCTATTACAGTCTGCCGGATGCCGAAGAAAATGGTCTGGATTCCATTTCCAGGTTGCCCTTCTCATTAAAGATTCTTCTCGAAAATTTACTCAGGCACGAAGACGGACACTCTGTAAAAAAAGACGATATAACAGCCCTGGCTCGGTGGCTTGATCGGAGAGAAAAGGGCAAGGAAATCGCGTTCCGCCCCGCGCGTGTCCTGATGCAGGACTTTACAGGCGTACCTGCCGTTGTTGACTTGGCCGCCATGCGTGATGCCGTGCAGACTCTTGGTGGAAATCCGGAAAAAATCAACCCCCTCATCCCCGTTGATCTTATCATTGATCACTCAATTATGGTAGATGCTTTCGGCAAAAAGGACGCTCTTAGGCAAAATACAGAAAAAGAGTATGAGCGTAACAGAGAGCGCTACACTTTCTTGAAATGGGGACAGGAGAGCTTCGCTAATTTCCGCGTAATCCCCCCGGGAGCAGGCATCTGTCACCAGGTTAATCTTGAATATCTTGCACAAACCGTCTGGATACGGACCATCTCATCCAATGGTGAAACAATGGAAATCATTTACCCCGATACGGTCATCGGGACAGACAGCCATACAACCATGATTAACGGACTTTCTGTCCTTGGCTGGGGTGTTGGTGGTATTGAAGCCGAAGCGGCCATGCTTGGACAGCCTGTTTCCATGCTCATTCCCGAGGTTATTGGCTTTAAACTCACAGGAAAGCTTCAGGCATCTCTCACCGCAACGGATCTTGTCCTCACGATCACCGAAAAACTTCGCAAGAAAGGTGTCGTCGGGAAATTCGTTGAATTCTACGGTGCCGGAATTGATGAACTCTCTCTTGAAGACAGAGCAACCATTTCTAATATGGCACCGGAATACGGAGCAACCTGCGGTTTCTTTCCTATTGATAATGAAACACTCCGCTATCTAAAAAGAACCGGACGAGAAATCAAAAGAATTGAGTTAGTCGAAAAATATGCAAAGGCGCAGGGCCTGTTCCGCAGTCAGGAAACGCCAGACCCTGTCTTCACAGATCTAATCGAACTGGATCTGGGAAGCATCACGCAAAGCGTAGCCGGTCCCAAACGTCCGCAAGACCGCGTGGATATCAGCCAACTCTCTGAAAATTTCAGCACTCTCCTTGAAAAGGAATATCGGAAAACAGAAGATGCACAGAAACGCTATCCCGTGCCCAACGAAACCCATGACCTCGGCCATGGAGATATTGTTATCGCAGCGCTTACATCCTGCACTAACACCTCAAACCCCGATGTGATGATCGCCGCCGGTCTCCTCGCCCGCAAGGCCAGAGCTAAGGGCCTCAATGTCAAACCCTGGGTTAAAACGTCTTTAGCACCTGGTAGCCAAGTCGTAACTGAATATCTCAAAAAAGCAGGATTGCAGGAAGATCTGAATGAGCTCGGCTTTCAGCTGGTTGGTTATGGGTGCACAACCTGTATCGGAAATTCCGGCCCCCTCAATGAAAATATCTCCAGCACCATCAGGAAACATGATATCGTTGTCGCTTCAGTACTCTCCGGAAATCGCAATTTCGAGGGACGTGTCCATCAAGACGTGCGCGCCAATTATCTGGCCTCCCCACCGCTGGTGGTCGCCTATGCCCTGGCAGGAAGTATCGGCATTGATTTGACAAAAACACCATTCGGTACAGATAAAACTGGCGCACCCGTCTATCTTAAAGATATCTGGCCCAAAAAGGAAGAAATCATACAGATTAGACAAAGAATCATCGACCCGAGCATGTTTGAAAAATGCTATTCTCATATTTTTAAAGGCGATGAAGACTGGCAGTCCATCAAAATTTCGAGCGAAAGGACATATCAATGGCAGCCCGACTCGACTTATGTAAAAAAACCACCCTATTTCCACGCCATAAAAAAAGAACCGGATCCAATAACTGATATTATTAACGCACGTATCCTGGCTTTGTTCCTTGATTCCATAACGACAGATCATATTTCACCAGCAGGAAGTATTGCACAAGACAGCCCAGCAGGACACTATCTTCATCAATACGGTGTCCTCCCGGAGGATTTCAATTCTTACGGATCACGACGTGGTAATGATCGTGTTATGTTGCGCGGCACTTTTGCGAACATCAGACTTAAAAATCAGATGTTACCAGGCATTGAAGGGGGGTTCACAAAACATTTTCCTTCCGGCGAAGAAATGACAATCTATGATGCAGCTATGCGGTATAAAAAGGATGCTGTTCCTCTTGTTATTTTTTCAGGAAAGGAATACGGATCCGGATCATCCCGTGACTGGGCCGCTAAGGGCGCAAAATTGCTCGGCCTCCGGGCTGTCATCGCAGAATCCTTTGAACGGATCCATCGCTCAAACCTGATCGGAATGGGCGTGTTACCCCTCGTTTTTGAAAAAAACACCTCCTGGAAACAGCTTGGGCTCAAGGGAAACGAAAAAATAACCCTTCCGGACCTTGCACAAAAATTACAGCCCGGTATACAGCTGACAGCTTCCCTAACATTTGATGACGGGCGCATCACGCAAATTCCGTTGCAGTGTCGGATTGATACGCTTGAGGAAATGGAATATTACTACAACGGAGGTATTCTCCACTATATGCTCCGACAGCTTGCATAAAAGAGGCTAAGCTTCTTACAAAATCGTCTCCTCTGTGCGGTCTCACCCGCGATAGCAGCCTGAAAAGAAATTGATGGAGACCCCATGCTTTTGTTCCTTTTCCTACTTCTCTGTGCCACATGTGTAAAAAAGTTTTCAACTTCCATCCCGTTCAGGCTAAATCCTGGTCATCCGTTACAAACCTGGGCTTCCGGGCATAGAAAAATTCAGAACATCTTGACAGATTTATTGCCCAGATCACTTTAGCCAGCACAATTCTTGTGCAATTAAAGCAAAATATGACGGAGACGGAAGAAGAGGGTTCTTCAAAACAACAAGAAGGTTATCGTACAATAAAACCGCCCTCTTACGGAGCAAGGAAACGCACCCCATAAATCAAAAAACATCGGCCGAACGAACGAATCCGGTTTCAGTAAATAAACCTCACGAAAAAAAGAAGGAAGAGGGTATTTATCGCACAGGAAAGACAATAAGCAGAACTCAACAGGGAAGAGGATGTGCAAGGTAGAAAAAAAGCCAGTAGAACAAAAAACAAATAAGAGAAAAAGTTCTCTTTCTTAAGTTAAGCCTCCCCTATCACGAAGGAAAGCAGAAGAACAAAAGAAAAGGCACTGTCTTAAAACAGAAATGAAACAAGAAACCCCGACCAAAGAAAGGTCGGGGCCATACAAAGCCGCCTTGCCCAAGGAGACTCGCTCACACTCACCGCTGACGCTCATTCCCCATAAGGCGCAAAAGCATGAGCAAAAGGTTGATAAAATTAAGATACAAAGACAGTGCACTCAGAACAGCCCTGCGTCCCTTTTCGACCTCACTAGCTGAAGCATTAGCATTATACTCAGCCCTGATTTTCTGGTTATCATAAGCTGTCAGGCCTGTGAAAACCAAGACACCAGCAACAGAAACCATGAACCCGATTAAAGATGAGGCGAGAAAAATATTCACAACTGAAGCGATAATAATACCAATCAATCCCATAAAGAGAAAAGACCCCCAGGAAGAAAGGTCACGCTTTGTTGTGTGGCCAAACAGACTCATAGATCCAAACATAGCTGCCGCCACAAAAAACGTCTTCGTAATAGACTCAGACGTGTAAACAAGAAAAACAGAAGACAAGGATACGCCCATCAACAAGGAATAAAAACCAAAAGAAAGCTGAGCCGTCAACACACTCATGGTGCTAATCCGAGAATTAAGGAAAATAGCGAGTCCAAGAGGTGCAAGAAGAAGGACAAAGCCAATAGGACCGGAGAAAATGAGACGGCCGAAACCTGTCAGATAGAGACCTTCCCCAATTTGGGTTGATGAAGCCGATGCATCACCCGTCACAGCCATATAATAAGCGAAGAGAGCAGCTATGCCGGTCACAGCTAATCCCGCTGCCATGTGATTATAAACACGCAAAAGGTAAGTGCGCAGTCCCTTGTCAACAGAACGGGGATCTGTCACTGTTGCGCTGCCAGCGACCCTTGAAAAATCCATAACACCACCTCCATGTTATCATTCATACCCATTCTGCAGAATACAAAACCACAGAACGCAAAAAATACCATACCTAAAAGAAGGTATAAATGCATTAAATTAAATGCTCATACGGAAGCGAGCAGAAGAAAAAACAGTTCAAAAATTGCAGAAATCAGATGAATTCGGCAAAAACAGGTTAGCTTTCAATCAAAAGCAACTATCATCAACAAAGCTCGAATCTGTATTCGGATCTTACCAAAGCCCAAACAACAATACAAGGGATTAATGCACCACCCCGGTATAATTGCAAGGACATTTTTACTCTTCTGATGAAGCCATAACGGAGCAATCTGATAAGCCAAAGCCCCGTTCAGCCTCACTCATCGGCAATGATATCACAAAACAACTTCAATGAGCTCTATATCCCTTATAGATCCCTCTCCGGAAAGTCCCTGCGGAAAAAAGAAAGCTGAACAATATCTCTCTGACATAAGCACTAAAGCAGGAAAACAAAGATTGAGCGCATCAGAAAGATTGAGCGTATCAAAGGAGAAATTTTTTATGAACAGTAAGAAAACAGAAACAAAAACAGGGACAGGGAAGGCAGAAAGTGAGCTAGAAGCAACACCTCCGGCTTGATCTGCTGAATTTTGCGGAAAAGAAAAACTAGAAAAACACAAGGATTTTATAGCTATTTTGAAAGATTTCAGCTATAAAATAGAAGCATTGCACAAGAGCAGGAAAAGCGTCCCCTGAAAATACGGAAGGGCCATTTGCCTTTCAAAAAAGACCTTTATCCCTAATCCAAAATGAAAATAAAATAAGGAAAAACGGATGCTTTACTATCTATATGAGCTCAATCATGCCGTAATCAGTCCATTCCGCAGCGCTATTAAAGGAAGCAAAAATTATCTCAGCAACCCCTTCAATCCTCTCTCCTACACCCCGACAGGGAAAAGCATGATCGCCATGTGTGAGATGTTTGAACGAGCCACGCGGCGTTATGAAAAACCCTCATTTGATATAAAATCCACCTCTTCCGGAAAAAAAGAAATAGAAGTGAAGGAAAAAATCATCTGGAAGAATCATTTCTGCGAAATCATCCATTTCTCAAAAAAACTCCCGAAAGAAAAGCATCCCGGACCAAAGCTGTTGCTCGTTGCCCCCATGTCAGGTCATTACGCCACACTGCTGCGGGGCACAGTGGAAGCCCTGCTTCCTGATCATGACGTTCACATTACCGACTGGGCAGATGCCCGCATGGTCCCTCTGGCTAAAGGATCCTTTGATCTCAGTAGCTATATTGATTACATCATTTCCATATTGCACGAAATGGGGCCAACAACCCATGTAATCGCCATTTGTCAGCCTTCCGTCCCTGTCCTCGCTGCCATTTCCCTCATGGAAGCCGCCGGTGACCCCGCCAGGCCGGCAAGCATGTGCCTGATCGGAGGCCCCATTGATACCAGGAAAAATCCGACAAGCGTCAACAAACTCGCCGAAGAGCGCGGCTTAGACTGGTTTCGTTCAAATACCATCGTTAACGTGCCCTTCCCTCATCCGGGGGCTATGAGGCAGGTTCACCCCGGCTTCCTACAATTGACGGGTTTTATGAGCATGAATCTTGATCGCCATATGAACGCCCATTACGATCTGTTCACGCATCTGGTGGAGGGAGACGAGGATTCCGCAGAAAAACACCGCATCTTTTACGATGAGTACCTCGCTGTCATGGATCTCACAGCTGAATTCTATCTCCAAACCGTTGAAACCGTCTTTGTGGAGCATGCCCTTCCGCAGGGCAGCATGATGCATCGGGGAAAACATGTCGACACGGGGCAGGTGCGCAACGTCGCCCTTATGACTATTGAAGGCGAAAAAGACGATATTTCAAGCCCGGGGCAAACACAAGCAGCCCATGACCTCTGCCACCGATTACCCCAAAAAATGCATGAACACTATGTCCAGAAAAATGTCGGACATTACGGAATTTTCAATGGCTCACGCTTCTGCAAGCAAATCGTCCCTCGTCTTCACGATTTTATCACCCGCTTTGACCCCGTGGAAAAACGCTAAAAAAAAGAGACCCGGACAAAACGAGACCCGGACATGGACAGACATTATCCACAGTCTGTCCATACGGAAAACGCGCCGCCATAATCATAAAAATCCTTTACATTAACGCTTAACGGAATAAAAAACTGACAAAATCCCTCTGCAATCTTGCCATTCCGAGCACTCCTGATTACTCTTTGTGTTTCTTGTCTTGTACCTTGCTCAGAGACTATTTATGGGGATTTTTGATAATCACATGCCTGCCAAAGCTAAATTCAGCGTTACTACAGCCCTAGAGGTTAATTTTGAGGGTAGGCCCGTTCCGGTAACCATCGTCAGACGCAGCAGGGCAAAGCGATATATCCTTCGTATTCATCCTACCTGTGAAGGGATCCGTTTAACCATGCCACCATCTGGTTCGCTGCGCCGGGCACAGACCTTCCTTGAAGCAAATGGAGACTGGGTCTGTGCCCGGCTTTCCACACTGCCTCCTCTCTGTCGCTTCCAGGACGGCACCATAATTAATTATAGGGAGAAAAATCACCGGATCACATATTTCCAGTGCCGGAAGGGAAGAGACGAAGTCTGGGTAGAGACAGAAAAAAAAAGGAAGAATGACAGTGAAGTTGAAACAATGATGCCTCGTCTGTGCGTTGCCCCAGCCGGATCTTCAGAAAATCTCAGTCTGACCCTCCTTAACTGGCTGAAATCTAAGGCACGAATCTTCCTCTCTGAAGCGGCGTCCACATATGCACGCCGCCTTGATGTGCGGTTCTCCCGCATTTCCATACGCGATCAGAAAACACGCTGGGGCTCCTGTTCCACCAGTGGAGAGCTTTCCTTCTCATGGAGATTAATCATGGCTCCTCCTTATGTACTGGATTATCTAGCGGCCCATGAAGTAACGCATCTGCGCCATATGGACCATTCCAGACTCTTCTGGAAAACCTTACGAGATCTTTGCCCTGCTGCAGACAAAGCAGAAATTTGGCTCAGGCTACAAGGGCGGAAACTTCATCGTTACCAAGTCAACTGAAACGACAGAGAAATAATCCGCTCTCTCCGGCCGCTCCCCCTCCGAGTGGGACAGACATGGATGACCGCCGCTCATCTATAGAGAATCTTTCTCATGATACGTGATAAATAATATTTCCATAATAAATGTCTCACGTAGTAGGCAGGATCATAACATAAAGCAGTCCGTAACTCTTCACACCGGAGGAAGGCTCTTCCGGACATATGAGATCCTGATAAATTCAGCAGAATCAAAGGAACCCTGTAGACCCAAACCCCTCCGACCCCCGATCTGATTCTGAAAGACGATCAACGATTTCCGGTTCCACACGCAGAATCGGCGCAATCACGAGTTGTGCAATGCGCATCCCCCGCTTAACGGTAAAAGATTCCGCTCCCATATTAATCAGCAAAATCTTCAACTCACCACGATAATCCTGATCAATCGTACCCGGCGTATTGAGTACCGTCACGCCGTATCGCGCTGCAAGACCTGATCGCGGACGAATTTGCCCCTCATAACCTGTAGCCAATTCAAGCAACAGGCCTGTCACGATAACAGCACGATCAAATGGCTTAAGAATAACAGGTTCAAACGCCGCTACCGCCGCCTCAATATCCATACCTGAGGCTCCGGAAGTCTGATAAGAGGGTTTTCTAAGACCATCTGCATGCGGAAGAAATTTTAGCCGGAGAACAGATCGCGCCTTCATACTGTTTTCTCTCCACATTCAAAGAAAGCCGCAACCCTTTTTGCTATTCCTGATGCCACTTCACACTTACTCATGAGTGGCCAGTTTTCTACCCACTCCGAAGTGATTATGCTCACTTGATTAGCATCCATGCCCATAATTCCCCCTGTGACCTGATACTGCGGCATAACATTATTGGCGATAATCCAGTCACAGCCCTTGCGCTTCAATTTTTCTCCTGCCTTCACGATCAAATCCTCTGTCTCTGCTGCAAAACCAATAACAAGCAAGGGACGGGGCATTATCACTTTTGAAACCAGCTCCAGTATGTCAGGAGTTTCCGTTAGCTTGAGATGAAAAAGAGCATTACAGGATTTCTTGAGTTTTCCGGTAGCTGGTTCCTCAGCGTACCAATCCGTGACGGCCGCTACAGAGACAAAAATATCCGCAGGCCAGGACGCTTTAACTGCTTGCAACATCTCCTGAGCAGAAACGACATGCATGACACGAACACCTGGTGGGGCAGGAATGTGCACAGGACCTGACACAAGCGTGACATCAGCTCCATAGCATGACAAGGCCCTTGCAATAGCATGACCTTGCTTCCCAGATGAACCGCTGCTGAGATAGCGTATAGGGTCAATCATTTCACGAGTCGGCCCTGAGGTTACAATAACCCGTTTCCCTACAAGGGAACCGTTCTTCTGACTGATAAGGCGGGATACGGCAGACAGAATGGAATCTGGTTCCGCCATGCGGCCTATTCCCTCTTCCCCTTCCGCCAAAAGCCCGACTTCAGGACCGATAAAAGAAACCCCGAATTCGACAAGCCGCTTCACATGGTCCTTTGTCGCCGGATGTTGCCACATACGCGTATTCATCGCAGGGGCAGCAAGAATTGGACAATCTGAGGCCAAAAGCAGCGTTGTTGCCAGATCATTCGCAAGCCCCAGAGCCATCCTTGCGAGCAAATCAGCACTCGCAGGCGCAACAAGAATTATATCGCTCTCCCGCGACAACCGAATATGATTAATCTCCTGCTCACGGTCCAGCTCAAAAAGATCACCGGGTAACGCCTTTCCGCAGAGCATCATAACCGAGAGAGGTGTTACGAATTGTCCCCCCGCTTTTGTCAGAACCGGCTGGACTTCCGCGCCCTGCGCGCGGAGAGACCGAACAAGATCCAATGATTTATAAGCGGAAATGCTCCCTCCGATAATCAGGAGAATTCTCTTGCAATCCAGTGAAGAAAAAGAAAAATCAGCCATATCACTTCCTTGCTTCACTCCCAGGCATGATCCCGGGACGCTTCAGAGAAAAAAGTACAGGACAATAAAGATGAGCGAAAGAGCACATCCCCAAAAAATACGCGACTCTCTCTTCCGCGATCGGTCTTCATCACGGAAACAAGACCTCTTATCTGCCAAATCAATATCCGTCTTTCTGATAATTCGCTCCATGCAATCAAGAAGCTCCGGAATACGGACCTGAAAGCGATTGAGTGCAAGACGTCCCTCCTCTACTGTCTTCAAAACACTCCCCGCACCAAGCTGGCCCTCAATCCATTCACGAATGACAGGGTCTGCTGTGGTCCACATGTTAAAACGTGGATTCAGCTTGCGCGCGACTCCTTCGACGACCAGCATTGATTTTTGCAACAAAAGAAGTTCTGGTCGTGTTTCCATATCAAACTGCCGGGTCACTTCAAAAAGCTGAATCAAAAGCCTGGCCATTGAAATATTCTCTGCATTCTCACCGAACAGGGACTCCCCGATCGCCCGCAAGGCCTGCGCAAAACTGTCAATGTGATGATGGCGGGGAACATAACCCGCCTCAAGGTGAATTTCGGCGACAAGAGCATAGTCACGCTGAATGAAGCCCCAGAGCACCTTCGCGAGAAAACGACGTTCCTTCAGACCAAGCCTGCCCATAATACCAAAATCAACGGCAACCAGATATCCTGACTTGTCAACAAGAAGATTACCGGGATGCATATCACCATGGAAAAAACCATCACGCGTCGCATGGCGAAGAAAAGACTGAATCACGAGGCTGGCAAGACGCACACGATCATGCCCTGCAGCTGTGAGGGCCTCCTCATCACCGAGAGAAAGACCGTCAATCCATTCCATCGTCAAGACACGCTTCCCTGTGCGTGGCCAATTCACCCGCGGCACACGAAAGGCATTATCTCCTTCACTATTCCCGCCCATCTCGCACATCGCCGCTGCGTCCATGCGCAGATCCATTTCCAGCTCAACCGACTTTTCTAAAGTCTCAACAACAGAAACAAGCTTTAACCGGCGCGCCGGGGAGAAAAAATAATCAATCGTAACCGCAGCAGAACGAAAAATAGCAAGATCACGCGCGAAACAATCTTCAATACCAGGACGGAGAATCTTCACCGCTACATCACGAAGAATACCTTGTCGGTTGCGAAAACAGGCCTTATGTACCTGAGCAACGGATGCTGCGGCGATAACATCCCCAAAAGAGACAAAAAGCTCATCCAAAGGAAGATCAAACGTCGTTTCAACGACAGAAATCGCCTCTTCACGCGGGAAAAACGGCATCCGATCATGCAAAAGAGAAAGAGCACAAGCAAGATTCACGCCAATTAAATCAGGACGTGTCGCAAAAAACTGTCCAAGTTTAACATAACCGGGACCAAGAGTTTGCAAACCTTCAACAAATGCACTCTCATTTCCCTCTTTCCGGCAGCGGTAAAAAATAAAATGTAAAAAGCGAAGGGAAAGACGTAAAATCAAAGGGTCATCAGGAGGACGACTCTTGGCAATGAGACCAGAGCGCAGCAAAATCAAAAGAACGCGCCGCAAGCGAATGATCACCCAAAGACCACGAAAAAAAAACAGAACCCCGGTCACAATCGCCAACCGCTGTGAATCGCCACAATCCCTCCAAGAAAATTTCTGTACGTAACTTGCTCAAAACCTGCGCAGCAAAGCATAGAGGCAAATTTTTCCTGATCGGGAAATTTTCTTATCGATTCGGCAAGATAAAGATAAGCTTCGCGTTCCCCAGCAACAAGTTGACCGAGCATAGGAAGCATATTGAAAGAATAAAGATCATAAAGACGGTCAAAAAGGGGCAAATCCACATGAGAAAATTCAAGACAGACAAAACGTCCTCCGTAGCGTAACACACGGAAGATTTCACGGAGAGCCTGATCTATGCGAGGGATATTACGAATCCCAAAAGCAATTGTGCACGCCTCAAAAAACCCGTCCCCGAAAGGTAAGGATTCCCCATTGCCACGGATGAAATGAAAAGGGGCTCCGTCTCTTTCTCGTGCCCGCTGTTGCCCCACAGAGAGCATATCGCCATTGATATCAAGAAGAACAATCTCTGCCTCTGCACAAATATCGCGGATACGGAACGCAATGTCCCCTGTACCACCCGCAACATCCAGGACACGATACTCTCTCGCATGGCGGGGAGGGGCAAGTATTGTGACAGCTGCTTCCTTCCATAACCGGTGAAGACCACCCGACATCAAATCATTCATCAGATCATAATCGCTTGCCACACGACGGAAAACACCATCAACAAGAGACTGTTTCCTATCAATCGGAACGTCTTCAAATCCGAAAGAAACCATGCTTGCTTTATCGAGGGACATTGGTGTCATCACCGGCCTCCTGCTGCCTTTCCTCCTGCCTGTTGCGTAACACCCTGCTGAATTGCTATGCAACAGAGCACCAAATCCAGGATATCTTCACTCAAAAAACAGGTAAAAAAGAACAAACATGTTCAAAAAACGAAACATTCACAATGTCACCTTCCACCTTACGTAAGTCAAGACCAGACAAAAAAGAGTATAAATCTCAGATAAAAATAAAGCCCGGACGCACCGCTTGTCAGGGATAGTGACAAAATCTCAAAAAAGATCCGTTCATTGAATACAACCTTAGGCGCTGGTGGGTCATACAGATCCCAATGCAAAACGCAGATGATCTCGAATGAGCTACAAATGGTTCTAAGCTATGGTTTGATAATTTGTGGGCCTGTTTTCATAACCAGTCAGGACAAATCGCAAGGTGGTTGCATAATCATAAAAGATCCGATGAATTTAAATTACTTATAACCGCCCCAAAAACCCCTGAGCGCGAAATTGTAATCAGAACAGAAGAATCATTATGGCCCGAAATACCGCCGCTGGTAGACTTAATGGAAAAGGGCTAGGACAGTACAATCAAAAAATGATCATTCAGTGCGCTTTAGATTCAACTCTGAACAAAAACGGGTATGGTCAATTTTAAGTTCAGATGCCTCAGGAAATCTGTGGTCTCAAAAGACCGTCGTTGCCTTTCTTAACAAATCGTCGTTTTAAAATTGACACGCCCCTTAAATTATGGTGGCGCTAATAGATGTGTGAGTCGATTTTACTCCATGCCGTCTGTCCTAAGATAGGATTTTCAATCCCTCTAAATCCAGATGTCCTCTTAGGGGTCCATGCGCGCGCGCGCGCGGCTCATTTAGAATACTAATTTATAACAGAATACTAATTTATAACATTTCCTATATAATACCTATTATTACTAGCACTGATATGGAATGTAACGCTGCACGAAGCAAAAAAGGCCTGAATAGAGGACCAAACCTAAAATACAGGCAGTAATCATTTGCGTGAAATAAAGGGGCGGGGCCCTTCCTTTTCCGGAAACGAATATAAATTTGCAAAATCCTTTGCAAAGGCAAGAACCGTTCCGTCTCTTTCCCTGTCCGGTATGGCATCATACCTCTCTCTGAACGCAATCTTTATTCCGTCTCACCAGAAAAAGAAAAAATTGTCCCCAAGAAAGTCGAATCATTGAAAAATGACCCCGTTGCGAATAAAATGGAGCATCCTTTTAGGATCGGGCTCCACAATTAAAAGGAGAAATAAGGCCTAAAAAGCGTAAGAAAAGAGCCACAGGGTTAAATCGATTCATTCTTCATCAAGGGGACGCCCATGACCTAT
Source organism: Alphaproteobacteria bacterium (assembly GCA_028599125.1). Lineage (GTDB taxonomy): Bacteria > Pseudomonadota > Alphaproteobacteria > Rhizobiales > NORP267 > JAQRMX01. The sequence goes on from JAQRMX010000063.1 coordinate 18,283, forward strand.
AAAATGATACTGACGGAAACACAGGGCCGCGTCAGCCTCATCAGACTCAATCGCCCAGATGCTGCCAATGCACTTAACCGTGAACTCATAAGAGAACTCAATCATGCCCTTGACCGGTTCGAAGACGATGAGGACAGCGGATGCCTTATTATCACCGGCTCGGAAAACGTCTTTTCCGCCGGTGCCGAAATCAGAGAAATGAAGGACAAAAATTTCACAGACATGCTTTATGAGAATTATATTGAAGAATGGGAACAGCTTACCCGCGTCCGCAAGCCTGTCATCGCGGCTGTTGCCGGTCATGCTCTTGGGGGCGGCTGTGAATTAGCCATGATGTGCGATTTCATCATTGCCGCCGAAAATGCCATCTTCGCCCAGCCGGAACTTGGCCTGGGAGTTATGCCGGGAGCCGGTGGAACGCAGCGCCTGACCCGAATCATTGGAAAAGCAAAGGCTATGGATATGTGTCTGACAGGGCGCAGCCTCCTGGCTCAGGAGGCCGAGCAATCCGGACTGGTTAGCAGGGTTGTCCCCTGCGCAACATTGATGACAGAAGCGCTTAGCATAGCGCAAAAAATTGCGTCCATGCCTACAACAGCAACCTTAATGATCAAAGATGCCGTTAATTCCGCCTATGAAACAACCCTGTCAGAAGGGATATCCTTTGAAAGACGCAGTTTTTATGCCCTGTTTTCAACCAGCGACCAGAAAGAGGGGATGAACGCCTTTCTTGAAAAACGACCCGCCCGGTTCAGGAAGCGCCCCCAGACAGATCTCTGAAGAGACACACTTGACCTCATAGGAGCTGCAAGGTAAAAGGGGAGTGGGTGTCTCATTCTTGCCTGTTTCTGCCCGCTTTGGAATTTTTCTGAAATCGTTTTTTCAGAGTCTTTGTTCATTGGATTCTCTTTCTGAATTTCTTCGGGGGGGGGGGAGAATTAAGGACGCTGAAGCAGCTGTTTATTCTTTTTTATCCGATTGTACTCTATTTTCAGACCAAAAGCTCTTTCTATATCCTGTTGGCCAGGGCTTTATGAGACCTTATGTTCGTGAAACCTCAAGCTCATAAAACCCTGTCTTTTTGTTCGGCTTATGCTATCCTGAGCTCTTGGTTGAGTAGCCACTGGGAATATTTCCGTACAGGCCCGACTATCCTTTTCCTGGAGCCTATTCATCCTCTAGGAAAAGCGCAGGATTTCGTTACAGTACAGAGCTTATATAAGGGATTATAAGACACAAAACAAAAAATCACTCCTCAGGCTAAAAAAAATACAAAGAAAGAAAACATACAAAGAAAGAAACAAAGAAAGAAAACATACAAAGAAAGAAAACATACAAAGAAAGAAATTGATCATATGGCAAATACAAAATCGGCTAAAAAAGCGATCCGGAAAATTGAGGCACGTACCGCAGTAAATAAGGAAAGAAGAAGCCGTACACGCAGCTTTGTGCGCAAGGTAGAACAGGCCATCTCTCTCGGAGACAAAGAGGAAGCCGCCTCCGCCTTCAAGGCAGCCCAGCCCGAAATCATGCGTGCAGCAACAAAGAAAGTTCTTCATAAGAATACCGCATCCCGTAAGATTTCCCGCCTTTCCGCACGTATCAAAGCAATGAGCGCCTGAGGAAAAAGACCGCTCGTTTCTACAGATGCAAAAGCAAATATGAGAACAGGGTAGGTTTTGAGGAGAGCGGAACAAAACCGCAATCAATGATTTCACGTTTTAACAAAACCCGCCTTGTCAATCTCTGGAATAAGGAGAGCTGGCTCCTTGTTGTCCCGACAGAAGACACAACAGGGAATCAGGAATTCCTCCAGCTGTAGAAATTACCTTAGTCTATGTCCGTTTATTTGGATTAAACGGTTATACAAACCATATGAAGGGCTTTCAGTTCAGTTATCAACCTATAAGAAACATTGCAAAATTAAGAAACATTGCAAAATTGCTGTAATTCATGGCCCTGATGATGATACAGAATCTAAAATTCACTCTTTCTTTTACCATGGTATCGCCAGACTATCTTTTCTGCCCTTTTGAATGGTCTTGGTTTGCCCTTTGACAGAAGTTATCAGCCTCACGCCTCAAAAGAATGCTATCAGCCGTGGTGAAGGATCTTTATGCGGCAGAAGATTGCCAGCATCCATCATTTCTGGATGCTTTGTTACAGGCATACCAGAGAGGTACATTTTAGCAATCTCCGGCCCGGAGATGAAGGACACCCTACGCTTTTACCGATCAGATAGCTGACCATCAGGAGAGATTTAAATTGCTTCAATGTCACGCTATCAAAGCCACATGAAATAAAAAACAGCATGTATATTGCGCTAATCCTCGCTTCCATCCTATGTCTGCAAAAATGTCTGCAAAAAAATTAAGCCACTTTGTCTGCGGCCGCGTCCCCGAACTTATGAGAGCTTTCTCACTGTAGTATCTCAGACCTCAACGTTCCCCTGACAGACAGCCACCCCTGTTTCTGCCTCTTCATCCGGGATAATCCAGGACAACCCGTACCTGTCAAGGACCCCGCCGGTAATCCCTCTTGATTGGATCAAATATGAGGGAGAGCCCCGAAAATATGGTGAGGTTTTACAAGAATCACTTATTGACAAAAATTATCCTTATAAATCAATGCCTTATATGTGCGTCAAAAAATGGCGTCTACAGAAGAGGAAACAGACAGCCCCCTGTCCCAAAAGCCGATTCTGTCAAGCTTATTTTTTTCTTATGTCATGTCACAAGCACGCTGTTCGACAAGACCATTGAATCACAAAAAGTTTTTGAAACCAAAATGAAAGACTACAGTCTCTCCCCCTACGTTCTGGAAAGAAACAGGAAAGAAGACCTCTTGAACAGACCTTACACCTACGTGTAGTCTCAGATCAGGTTACAGGGCAGACTGCAAAGACAAATCAGAAAGACGGCCTTTGCAGCTCCCCCTCGAACCCGAGCTTACTGGAAAAAGCTGGAGAGTAATCTCTTCTTCCTTCCAGATCTGAAGCCCAGATCAAATTCCTCGCACACAGGGGGAGGAAAAATGAGTTTCCGATTGATGTTTCACAGACCATATCATATGAAACGCCGTGCTAAGAAAGGTCGACAAGGACAAAAAGAGCTGCAAGAGGGAACCGCACAAACCACCTCCCTGAAGAAGGCATAAACACACCTCTCCCTGAAGAGGAAACAATGATGTCCCCGTAGGGTGACATCACTCTCAATATGGTCACAAAGTTTAAAAAAAGATTAAAAATGGATTCTCATGGAAAATGATCAGATGAACGGCACAGATTTTCTTATACGGCTTGATCTCTCGGTTATGTCCCGGCGCGTTCTCACTCATCCAGTTCGTTCAAGTGGATGAGTGACGTATGGAATTGCAGTGGAAAGAATAAAAATACCCGTCAGGACAGATGTACCGGAGTCATCATCAAGAAGGAGACTGAAAGACATGTTGGCTGAGCAGATTTTTACCACAGAGAATGAAACCAGAACTCGACAGAGCCTCGGAAATTCAGGGATACCCAGTCAGTCTGAATGGAGAAGTTGGCTCTCCATGTGGCAGCGTGTCACCATGCATTTGCAAGCTGAACTTGGAGAAGACATCTTCTCAAGCTGGTTTGCGCGGGTCTCTCTGGAGAACGTACAGGACATGCGTGTTGCCCTTTCTGTGCCGACCCCGTTCCTGAAAAATTGGATCCGTACGCATTATATGGTCCATCTTCTGAAATTCTGGAAAGCCGAAAACAACAAGATTATCGCGATTGATCTCTGGGTCAGGGGGCGGGGACATGTCAGTAGTGGGCAAGATCGGGCGGTGCCCCTTAGGCCCGCCAGGCCTATAATGCTCCCCGGGTCCTCTGCTGCTGTCGCATCTTCTGAAGCGGTCATTGATATTGTCAGTTCAAGGCTTGAACCCCGCTATACTCTTTCGACATTTGTCGTTGGCCAGTCAAATGCGATGGCTCATCAGGCTGTTCAGGGTCTTTTCACAAAGCAAAGCTCATGGTCTGATTTTAATATTCTTTACGTGCATGGCGCGGTTGGCTTGGGAAAGACGCACCTTTTGCAGGCGGCAACACATGAAGCACGAACCCATAGTCAGAAATCTCCAGACAAAATCGTGTATCTGACAGCAGAGCGCTTCATGTACCGCTTTATCTCGGCACTCAAAGCAAATGACGCGCTCGCTTTCAAGAAACAATTGCGGAGTATTGAACTTTTACTGATTGATGATCTTCAATTTCTTCAGGGCAAAGCGACACAACAGGAATTTTGTCACACACTCAATGAATTAATAGGAAAGGGGCAGCAAATTATCATCGCAGCGGATCGTTCACCTTCAGATCTGGACAGTTTTGATGACCGTATGCGCTCTCGCCTATCCGGAGGGCTTTTGCTTCCCATAACACCCTTTGATGCTTCTATGCGCCTTGATATATTGCGGCACAAATTGCGCGGCGCGCAGCAGCGCTTTCCGAAATTGCTCATTAGCGAGGAGACCCTTATGTTTATTTCGGAACGGATACAAGGGAATGGACGGGATCTGGAAGGGGCCTTTAACAGGCTTCTGGCCCATCATCAATTCAATCAAACAGAAATCACAATTCCTGTTGCTGAAGGGCTCGTCCGTGACCTTGTCCAGAATGTCGACCCAAAGCGGGTTCGTATTGAACAGATCCAGCGCGTTGTCGCCAAGCATTTCAATATTTCCCGTCAGGAACTCATTTCAAGCCGACGGAGCCGGGCCATTGTCTATCCCCGTCAGATTTGCATGTATCTGGCGAAAACAATGACTGACCGTTCCCTGCCGGAAATCGGCCGCCGCTTCGGCGGGCGAGATCATACGACGGTTTTACATGCCATACGGAAAATTGAGAATATGAAACAGGATGAAGTAATTTCTCGTAAGATTGATTTATTGCGCCAGATGGCCGAGGAATAGAAAAGAGAAACGAAAACAATGCTTTCACGGAACATGTTCTGTTGTCCGGAAAATAACAATAGGGAAGGACTAGACGAAGATTAAAAAATTTGCGAGAATCAATCTTTGTAGATTTGTATGTATAGGCATTTTGGTTATACAGGCAAGATAAGAGAAAAATCAGGGCAGTCATGTCCACGAGCCCCATTTCGCTTTGTCCGAACTTCGGGATGGCTTGTCCGGCATGCAAACACAGGCAGCGGGTTCCGACATGAAGCTGACAAGCAATCGGAGTGAGTTGGTCAAGGCCCTTGGGCATGTTCAGGGCGTAGTTGAGAAACGGACAACGATTCCGATTCTTTCCAGTGTACTCTTTGATGCAAGACCTGACGGCAAAATTGACCTAAGGGCAACAGATCTTGATATTGAAATCATCCAGACCGCAAGTGCAGAAGTTTCCGTTCCTGGAAGTGCGGCTGTCCCTGCCCATCTTTGCTATGACATCATCCGCAAAATGCCGGATAATACCAAAATTGAAATCTCCCTCGGTGAGGATGGCAGGAGTCTCCTTGTGCAGGGAGGTGCTGCTTGCTTTACCCTACAGACCCTTCCCAAAGAGGATTTTCCCCGCTTTGTTCAAGATGGAACGGATGGGACAGGCTATAGTTTTTGGCTCCCTGCTACCGCATTGAAAAGCCTCTTTGATAAAACACGTTTTGCGATGTCTTCCGAGGAAACACGCCACTATCTTAACGGAATTTATATCCAAAGCATCAGAAAAGGAGAGACCTACCTGTTACGCGCAGTGGCAACAGATGGCCATCGTCTGGCGTTGGCTGAGATTCATGCCCCGGAAGGAAGCTGTGACGAGACAATGCCTGGGGTCATCATTCCCCGCAAAACAGTGAATGAGGTGATTAAACTTCTTGAGCATCAAGATATGGACGCAAAAGTTGAAATCTCCTCAACAAAAATCAGATTTTCCCTTCCTGAAGTCACGTTGACATCAAAATTGGTTGATGGAAAATTTCCTGATTATGAACAGGTCATTCCTAAGGGGAATGATAAAAGGCTCATCGTTGAAAAGACATATTTCTCTGAAGCCGTGGATCGTGTTTCCATTATTTCCAGTGAGCGAGGACGGGCCGTAAAGCTCTCTCTGGAAAAAAACAAACTGACCCTTTGCGTTAATAGCCCTGACGCCGGAAACGCCCGAGAAGACTTTATCGTTGAATATGAAGATACACCGCTTGAAATTGGCTTTAATGCGCGCTACCTACTTGATGTCACAAGCCAGTTGGAACAGAAAATCATGTATATTGAACTAGCAGATTCCACTTTGCCAACGATCATCCGGAGTAAAGATGACACCTCTCTCCTGTATGTCATCATGCCAATGCGTGTCTAGAGGGTATCTTGACGGGATCTCAAATCTTGCTCGACCTGCGTTTCCGATAGCCCCTTCTCCTTCCTGGAAAAAAGAGCAAATATACTGGATTTCAGAACTACGGTTGACTGATTTTCGGAATCATTCTGATCTCTCTTTGTCGCTATCCTCCCGTCCGGTAGTCTTGGTCGGCAAAAATGGCGCAGGAAAAACGAATCTTCTGGAAGCCATTTCATTGTTACTGCCCGGACGTGGCCTGCGTGGTGCAGCCATGAGTGAGTTGAAATGTGAAACAGGAAGAGGAAGCTGGACAGTCTGGGCAAAAATCGAAGGGCCTGAAGGAACACAATCTGTCGGTACGGGTCAGATTTCAGGAATGGATCATTCCCGACGTGAAGCACGGGTTAATGGATGTGCGTCTGTTCCGCTCCACAAGCTTGCGCGGCTGTGCCGCATGGTTTGGCTTACACCTTCAATGGACGGTCTTTTTATGGGGGCGGCAATGGAACGTAGACAGTTCCTTGATAGGCTTGTTCTTGCTCTTAACCCAGAACATAAACAATATGTCATGGCCTTTGATAAGAGCATGCGTCAGCGCAATAATCTTCTTGAACAAGGCCGGTATGATCCGGCCTGGCTTGGGGTGATTGAAGCGCAGATGGCCGAATATGGGACCGCCATCGCAGCGGCGCGCTGCGAAACAATTGCCCTGCTTCAGGATATTCTTTCAGCTCGCCACAGCAAGACACCCTTTCCTGTTGCCTATTTGCAACTGGATGGCTGCCTTGAATCTGATCTTGCCGGCAGGCCCGCCATTGATGTTGAAGATCGTTATCGTCTAAGGCTTAAGGAAAATCGGCCGACAGACGCCCGGGCAAAACGAACTCTTGAAGGCCCACACCGTTCTGATCTCGCTGTTTATCATGCCAACAAGAAGCATCTGGCTCGTTTATGCTCCACCGGTGAGCAGAAAATTCTCCTAATCAGTTTGGTTCTCTCACACGCCAGACTCATCGCCATTCAAAAAAGGGGAGCCGCTCCTCTCGTTTTATTTGATGAGGTTGCTGCTCATCTTGATATCGTCCATCGTACAACCCTATTTGAGGAACTTCATGAAATTGGTGTCCAGGCCTGGATGACAGGAATCGAAAAAGAAAGCTTCACCTCCTTTGATGCGCAAATCTACCGCCTAACGGAGGGTCGCCTTGAGAACCTTGAATGAAGATGGCGACTCCCTCATTTTCTCTCTCCTGCAAGCGGGCCCTTTTTACCAGATAGCCTTGCACTCTTGCCTCCGGAAGTGCTAGAGTCAAATTCGTTTCACCATGCAACTGTTAGGTAATGAGCATTCCGGATAGAGGAAATCCAAAAGATATCCCACCTCGTCCTGCAGGCACAAGATAAGTACACTTCGTTCCGTCAGAGGGGATCATAGGTAAGTACAAAATATGAAAATACTCTCGAGAAATCAGCATGAAATCCCTGAGAGCAGCGTTGGATTCTTTGCGTTTGATGATAGTAAGAAGGCAACAGGTTTTATTTATCCATGAATGATCACTTTCCCTCCCCAAAACCTGATATTGATGAATATGGTGCTGATTCCATCAAGATCCTTAAGGGCCTTGATGCGGTACGCAAGCGCCCCGGTATGTATATAGGTGATACAGATGATGGGTCTGGTCTGCATCATATGGTCTATGAGGTCGTTGATAACGCCATTGATGAATCCATGGCAGGTTATGCTGATCATATAGAAGTCACACTCAACCCTCAGGGATCCGTCACTGTCACTGATAACGGGCGGGGAATTCCGACCGGCATTCATCCCGAGGAAGGAATTTCAGCAGCGGAAGTGATCATGACCCAGCTTCACGCCGGTGGAAAATTTGATCATAATTCCTACAAAGTTTCCGGTGGTCTGCACGGTGTTGGCATTTCAGTTGTTAATGCCCTTTCGACGAAATTGCACCTGAAGATCAAGCGTGATAAAAAACAGCATGAAATAAGCTTTAGCAACGGTTTTCCAGATATATCACTGACCGTCACAGGTGATTCACCGGGGCGCTCCGGTACCGAAGTGACATTCCTCCCGTCTCCTGATATTTTCGCGATAATCGAGTTTGATTATACCACATTAGAACGGCGCCTGCGCGAACTTGCCTTCCTCAGTTCCGGTGTGAGAATCATATTGCGCGATGCACGGGGCGTAACGCCGCGTGAGGAAATCATGTTTTACGAAGGAGGTATTACCGAGTTCGTCAATCACATTGACAGAAATCGCAAAAACATTATCCCTGTTCCCGTGACCATTCACGCGGAACAGAATCAGGTTACCCTTGATGCCGCCCTCTGGTGGAATGATTCTTACCATGAGAACATGTTGTGCTTTACAAACAATATCCCTCAGAGGGACGGGGGAACGCATCTGGCTGGGTTTCGTTCCGCTCTGACACGGCAGATTAGTAACTATAGTGATAAAAGCGGCCTCTCCAGGAAAGAAAAATTTACGCTTTCCGGCGAAGATTGCCGTGAAGGCCTGACCTGTGTTTTGTCAATCAAGGTTCCGGACCCGAAATTTTCAAGTCAGACGAAGGAAAAACTCGTCTCCTCTGAAGTGAGGACAGTGGTTGAAAGCTGTGTTAATGAGACATTTTCCAGCTGGCTTGAAGAGCATCCTGCAGAATCAAAGACCATCATCTCAAAAGTTTTTGAAGCCGCCACCGCGCGTGAGGCGGCACGCCGGGCGCGCGAATTGACCAGGCGCAAGACAGCTCTTGATATATCCTCCCTGCCCGGAAAACTGGCAGATTGCCAGGAGCGTGATCCCTCCCGGGCAGAATTGCTCCTTGTGGAAGGAGATAGTGCTGGAGGATCAGCCAAACTGGCACGTGACCGAAAATGTCAGGCTGTTCTCCCGCTGCGAGGTAAAATTCTCAATGTGGAGCGGGCACGCTTTGATCGAATGCTGTCATCAAACGAAATTGGTACGCTCATCACCAGCCTTGGAACCAGTATCGGAATGGATGATTTCAAAATTGAAAAGTTACGCTACCATAAAATCATCATCATGACAGACGCAGATATTGACGGAGCTCACATTCGTACGTTACTCCTTACATTCTTCTACAGGCAAATGCCTGCATTGATTGAGTGCGGCCACCTGTTCATCGCTCAGCCCCCTCTCTATAAAATCAAACGGGGCCAGTCTGAACAGTTTCTCAAAAATGATCCCGCCCTTGAGAATAATCTGATTGAAACAGGCGTGCAACGCTCCAAATTGACTCTTCCCAGCGGAGAAATCCGCACAGGAAGTGATTTGCGCCTAATTGTTGATCAGGCGAAGGCGATAGGGAAGTTACTTGATAATTTGCATTCCCGCTATACAGGTTCCATCATTGAGCAGGCCGCTATCGCCGGTCTTTTTGATCCAGAGCATGAGGGGAATGAACAGTATATAAAACAGATGGCTCCTCTCCTCGCCAGACGTATGGACCTCATCTCCCCGGGAATAGAAAAAGGCTGGAAAGCAACAATTTCGGAGAATGAAGAACTGCATTTGACGCGCACGCTCCGTGGTGTAACCGAGTCGCACATCATTGATAAGCCGCTGATCAGATCTGCTGATGCCCGTAAACTGTCTGTCTTCACTGGATTACAAGATATCTACGGCTCCTCAGCCTGCCTTGAAATCAATGGAGAGGAGAAAATAATCCATGGCCCGACCCGATTGCTTGAAGAAATTTTTGACATTGGGCGCAAGGGGCTTTCTATTCAGCGTTATAAAGGACTGGGCGAAATGAACCCCGACCAACTCTGGGAAACAACGCTTGACCCGGAGGCCCGCTCCTTGCTGCAGGTCAAGATCGAAGATATTGATGATGTGAACGAAACTTTTTCTTGTCTGATGGGCGATGAGGTTGCGCCCCGGCGTGAATTTATTCAAGCCAATGCCCTCAGAGCGAGTATTGATATCTGATGCAATCTTTTGATTGTAGTCGTATAAATTCAGGATCTAACTGCCACGCGGCTTCCGTCTCTTTTATCTTATTAACGGTAAAGGGTTCAGAACGGATACTTGTTTCACACAATTCCTTTCCAGCCCTCAGGACATAACACCTCCTTTACAGGACGGGTGATTGTCTTCCTGTACATCAGTTGATTTATGCCTGAAATGGAAAGCATCTTCCATATTATGAGAACGGTAATCTCTTCCCTTTTCTCCATGTCACACTATTTCTCACTCTTAATTTTACCCTTTGTTAAACAACAGGAAAGGATAGTCGGAATCCGAGTTTGAAAGCTTACCGTTCTTTTTGTAATCTGGTTATTTCCCTGTCATTGCGGATCCGGATTTGACAGGAGGGCTCACTACCTTCATTGAAAGGTCAAAAGACAGAACATTAGGGATCACCGGACATCAGGAGTCCATATTTGAAGAAATTTTTCTCATTGAGAGTCAAAAATGCGCTTTACCATCACCCTTTTTCTTATTGTGTCCGTCATTTTTTTCCTAGCGACCAAATCCTATACCCATTTTAGGAACTATACCTTACAAAAAAGCACTCATTCTGCCAGCATAAGGCGCAGTGGCTTACCGATTCCTCGTTTTACCAGTCTTAAGAATCAACCTGCAAATGTCCGTCAGGGTCCCGGCATGATGTATGCGATCAAATGGATATTCAACCGGAAAGGCCTCCCATTGGAAATCATTGCCGAATTTAAAAACTGGCGTCAAATAAGGGATTCAGAGGGTATGGAAGGCTGGATTTTTCACAGTCTCCTCTCCGACCGCCGCACAGCACTTGTGGCACCCTGGAAAAAAGAAGGCCTGATCGCTCTTTATAAAAAAAAACTGGATAACGGAAAGATTCTTGCTAGGGTTGAGCCTTCAGTACAGGTGAGTATAAATTCTTGCGACGGCATATGGTGCCACCTGAAGATAGGAAGACTCTCTGGCTGGATGAAACAGGAAATTCTCTGGGGTGTATATCCTGATGAGAAAATCTAGCTGGAAAGCTCTTCTAGGCAGAGACCTGTGTCAAAGGCTGGGCAGGGCCCCAGCGATAAAAATTCGCTCAAACTTTTTCTCCTGAAAATGAAGAAGGTAAGGACTGAGCGTCTCTCTGCTCCATGAGCATTCTCGCCTTGACCCATTGGAAGTCATCAGATAGTGTTTCCTGAGTTTGTTATGAGTCTCTTTGGGGTACTGAATGAGGCCATTTTTCTCTTTTTGTAGAAATGTGTTCTGTTTTCTAGGGGTGAGGCCTGTTTTTTGAAGATATATGATTACTTTCTTTGCGCGCCTTCTTTTCTCCATTGTAGATTTTTTGTGCGGAACAACTGATGAAGGTGCTTCATAGCCTTCCGTTACTTCCTTATATACCCAGGACATTGGGGAGAAAAGAACCCGCAATACCCTAAACGGGTTTGTATGCTGATAAATGTGAAGGGACCCGATAATGGAACGGATGTCCAGCTATGAATACCATGATCTTTTAGCGTGCGCTCACGGAACTATGTTTGGTCCCGGGAATGCCCGTCTCCCGCTTCCTCCCATGCTCATGTTCAATCGGATTACAAAGATTAGTGAGAAGGGAGGAAAATATGGCAAAGGTGTTGTTCTCGCTGAACTTGATGTCAATCCTGATCTCTGGTTTTTCTCCTGCCATTTCGAGAATGATCCTGTCATGCCGGGATGCCTTGGTCTTGATGCAACCTGGCAGATGCTAGGCTTCTTTCTCGCTTGGTTGGGAAAAGAAGGACGCGGTCGCGCGCTGGGGGTTGGTGATTCGAAATTCTCGGGTATGATTCTACCCAGTACCAAAAAGGTCGAATACGGGATTGATATAAAACGTCTTATTGAACTAAAATTATCCTTGGGCATTGCGAATGGATGGGTCAAAGCAGACGACAAAGTCATCTATACGATAGAAAATCTGCGTGTTGGTCTCTTTGAGGAGGAAAATGAACAGGAAGATGAAGAAAACATCACCGGATTGGCATGAACATATCCGGTCGAAAAGGTAATATTTGATGAGTAAATGGATATTTTCTTCCCGATACAGGAACAAGAAATCAGAAAAAAGGGAATTTTTATGAGACGCGTTGTCATAACCGGGAGAGGAATCGTCTCGTCAATTGGAGATAATTGTGAAGAAGTTCTTTTTTCCCTAAAGAACACACGTTCCGGTATTACTCGCTCCGAAGATCAGGTCAATATGGGCTTTCGCTCCCATGTTTTCGGTCATCCAAAAGTTGATCCCTTTGAGATTCTTGATAAAAGAACAACCCGCTTTATGGCCCAGGGTTCAGCCTGGAACTGGATTGCTGCCCAGGAAGCTATAAAAAGCTCTGGTCTTGAAGAAAAAGACATTTCCAACGAACGGACCGGGATTATTATGGGGTCCGGGGGAACCTCATCAAGCACGATCGTCAAAGCCTCAGACATTACGCGGGAAAAAGGTCCCCGTCGGATCGGCCCCTTCGGTGTAACAAAGGCCATGTCCAGTACGGCCTCAGCAACTCTCTCTGTTCCGCTCCATATCAAAGGTATTAGCTACTCAATCTCTTCAGCATGTGCAACCTCAAGCCATTGCATCGGGAACGCAGCAGAAATGATTCAGTGGGGAAAACAGGATATCATGTTTGCAGGCGGAAGCGAGGAGCTTCATTGGGCATTAAGCGCTCTTTTTGATGCGATGGGTGCCATCTCGTCAAAATTTAACAATACACCCAACACAGCTAGCCGGGCCTATGATAAGGAGCGTGATGGCTTCGTTATCTCAGGAGGGGCCGGCGTCCTCATCCTAGAAGAACTAGAGCACGCCAAAGCACGGGGTGCTAAGATCTATGCCGAACTCGTCGGTTACGGTGCAACATCTGATGGAAATGATATGGTAGTGCCTTCCGGTGAAGGTGCCGCCCGTTGCATGCGCCAGGCACTTTCACCCGTCAGTCTGCCCCTAGATTATATCAATCCTCATGCCACATCGACACCTATTGGCGATTTAAAAGAAGTTGAGGCTCTGCGTGAAGTGTTTGGGGATCAATGCCCTCCTCTTTCTGCAACAAAATCACTCACAGGCCACTCCTTGGGGGCTGCCGGTGTACAAGAAGCAATTTACTCCCTTCTGATGATGGAAAATCGTTTCATGTGTGAAAGTGCTCATATCACGGAAATTGATCCGCTGGTAGCAGATATGCCGATCTTACGTAAACGTCAGGATGATGTAGATCTGTCTTACGTAATGTCCAATTCATTCGGTTTCGGTGGGACAAACGCCGCGCTAGTTTTCAAACATCCAGACGCATGAGCAAAGACTGCAGGGAAGAGAAGGAAAGATTTTTCATGTCATCGCGACTCATGGAGGGAAAACGTGGTTTGATCATGGGGATCGCTAATGATCATTCCATTGCATGGGGAATTGCCAGGACGCTTGCGCAGCATGGCGCAAAGCTTGCCATAACCTATCAGGGGGATGTGTTCAAACGGCGTGCCGAACCATTGGCTGAATCCTTAAAAGCAGACCTCTGTTTGCCCTGTGATGTTGAAAATATTGAAAGTCTTGATGAAGTTTTCCGTAGTTTGGAAGAGAAATGGGGTGAAATTGATTTCGTCGTTCATGCGCTTGCTTACTCAAAGAAAGAGGAACTGAATCAGAAATATTTCGAAACGACACGAGAAAACTTCTTCCACACTATGCTGATTTCTTGTTTTTCCTTCACAGAAATTGCCAAACGTGCCGCCGTTCTTATGCCGCGGGGTGGCTCTCTGCTGACTTTAACAGCAAATGGTTCCACCCGCGTGATGCCCAATTATAATGTCATGGGAATTGCAAAAGCCGCGTTGGAATCAAGTGTCCGCTATCTTGCTGTAGATCTAGGCTTGCAAGGCGTTCGTGTCAATGCAATATCCGCCGGACCGATGCGAACCTTAGCTGGGGCAGGGATTGCCAAGGCGAGGCTTATGTTCAAGTATCAAAAGCAGAATTCAGCAATGCAAAAAAGCGTAACTCTTGATGATGTGGGCAGTGCCGCTCTTTACTTACTCTCAGACCTTTCCCTCAGTGTTACCGGAAACATTCACTTTGTAGATGCCGGTTACAATATTATGTGTATGCCACGCGCAGAACACCTTGATACCCCCCGGACCTGATCGTCAGTACTGATCATCATCCCCTTAGCTATATATACAGGAACCTGTCCTCTTTATTCTGTTTTTGATGCGGATTTGCAGCTTACTATCCTATTAAAATTCATGTTTTTTGATCACGCGAGTCCAACTATAACCGAAACAACAGGCAACCGAGACAAGCTTTAAGTCCGAAACAGAAAAGCCGATACAGCGCCCATTTTTAGAGTCATAAAAAAGACCTGTCAAAGGAAAACAGACCCGATACGGAGACGTTATTTACCCTCCGGAAGCGCCTCACCTGTCTTCTGGTCAACAACCTTCATGGACAAACGTATCTTTCCCCGCTCATCAAACCCAATCAGCTTGACCCACACATCCTGTCCCTCACGGACAATATCAGACGTCTTTTCCACACGCATTCTGGCAAGTTGTGAAATATGAACAAGCCCTTCTTTTGCCCCCCAAAAGCTCACAAACGCACCAAAATCAACAATTTTGACAACCTTTCCCTTATAAATATGTCCAGCCTCTGGTTCCGATACAATGGAGACAATCCAGTCGCGCGCAGCCTGAATAGCCTCCTTCTCAGAAGAGGCAATCTTGATTAAACCATCATCAGAAATGTCAATTTTTGCGCGCGTCTGTTCAACAATTTCGCGAATGACCTTTCCACCAGCTCCAATCACATCACGAATCTTGTTGACGGGAACATTCATGGTTTCAATCCGGGGCGCATATTCAGCAAGCTCCAAGCGTGAGTGATTCAGGGCCTTAGCCATTTCACCAAGAATGTGGACACGCCCCTTTTTAGCCTGCTCAAGAGCCACCCTCATAATGGTCTCATCAATACCGGTAATTTTTATATCCATCTGCAGCGCAGTGATTCCCTGTTCTGTGCCCGCAACCTTGAAATCCATATCTCCAATACGATCTTCATCCCCGAGAATATCCGAAAGGACACGATAAGTGCCACCCTCTTTGATCAATCCCATTGCAATACCCGCTGTTGAACGTTGCATGGGAATCCCCGCATCCATCATTGCAAGCGAAGCTCCGCAGACTGTTGCCATTGAGGATGAACCGTTCGACTCGGTAACCTCAGAGACAGCGCGGATTGTGTAAGGAAATTCCTCCCGCGAAGGAAGCTGAGCGCGCAACGCACGCCAGGATAATTTTCCGTGTCCAATCTCACGACGCCCTGTAAAACCAATCCGACCGGTCTCTCCGACACAGTAGGATGGGAAATTATAGTGCAACATGAAATTTTCTTTATAGGTTCCCTCAAGCGCGTCTACAAATTGCTCATCTTCACCGGTCCCCAAAGTCACAACGATGATGACTTGAGTTTCCCCGCGGGTGAAAAGCGTTGAGCCATGTGCCCGCGGGACAATGCCAACCTCGGCCTCAATCGGACGGATATCCTCAAGACCACGCCCGTCAATCCGCTGCCCACTACTAAGGATCTTCTGTCGTACAATATCTTTCTCAACGGACTTGAATGCCATTTTAAGAAGATGTGGAAAGAACGCAGGCTCCTCGGAAAACATCATTACCGCTTCTTCACGCACGGAAGAAAGCGCCTTGGAACGCTCCTCCCGATCCGTGATCATATAAGCAGAGCTGACCTTACCGGAAAGCGCCTCACGGATCCTCTCCTCGGCTTCTGTTTGCTTA